>QNDG01000074.1 GCA_003645915.1 Candidatus Zhuqueibacterota bacterium
GAAACTATTGAAATTATGCCGGCTGACCTGGAAGAGATTGAAGAATCACAGGAAGAGGGAGTTAAACTTATTCCAGGACAGGGGCCAAAAGAAATTATTGTTGAAAATGGAAAGATAAAATCGCTCAACCTTGTGAAATGCGAAAGTGTTTTCGATGAAAATGGCAGATTCAACCCTAAATTCGATTTTGAAAAAACGATGGTATGTGAAACAACATTAATCATTGAAGCAATAGGTCAAAGCCCTGACTACTCTTATATTCCTGAAGAATTCCAAAACAAAATGGAATTTGTGAGAGGGAAAATTAAGTGCGGCACATACGGAGAAACTTCTCTTGATTGGTTATTTGTAGGCGGTGACATTAAAAATGGGCCAGACATTGTACACGGAATTGCTGACGGCCATAATGCTGCAAAAGGGATTGATGAATACTTAAGAAAGAGTAAGTAAGGCCAAAATCTTTAGGAGGGATTGAAAAATGAAGCTAATAGAACTTTTGGAGAAAAAACAGAACACTGAAATTTATAAGATAAATATGAATAAAACTGTTAGAGATGCCATTGAAATGTTTAATAAGTTAAGAATAGGCTCATTAATTGTTGAAGATAACAATTCAAAGCTTCAAGGGATCGTTACAGAAAGAGACGTTCTTTACAAGTGTGACAGTTATGACGGTAACCCAAAAGATATGAAAATTGCTGATATTATGACTCCTAAAGAAGAACTTTTTATTGCTACTAAAGATGAGCGATTAAATTATGCAATGAGAGTAATGACGAATAAAAGGGTTAGGCATTTACCTATAATAGACGAAGACGAAGATAGATTGCTTGGTATCTTATCAATTGGAGACATCCTTAAAGAAGTTTTTGAGGAGTCTGAAGCAGAAGTAAAAGTTCTTAGGGAATACATCAAGAATCCATATGGAATAAATATTTAATTTTTTTAGATATTTATAAGTTAATTAGAAAGCAGAGCAGCAAAAGGAATTGACAGGTTCCTGAACAAATAAAAATTATTAAAAACCAGTTAAACCTAAAAAACTCCGCAGGGTATCATCCTTGCGGAGTTTTTTGTTTATTGCAAAATTAAAATTTAGTAAGTTTAATTTCTTCAAAAGCCTAGTTATAATTATCCACTGACATTACTAATAGTATAAACCAATGTTTTAGGTTAACAGTATCTTGATTTTCTGCCTTAAAATCATTATAACCGGATCTTATCAGAAAAATAAAACCTTTCGATTGATCCTCAAAACAGGCCGGCACTGACGTACCTTATTCTAAGCTTTCCGCTCTGCAGGAAGTCTAAAAATCATCACCTATTGTGGTGGATGTTTACTCTAAATATAACATATAATATTCATGATTTGTCCGGTTCTTACTGCATGACTTTATAATAAAACCACAGTTTAGAAGTTTACCTGTCATATCCTAAATTATAAGCCTTCTTACAATTTCTTTATAATTACTCATTTGTAATTTTTGGCACCCATACAAATGAATTGAAAAAGGCAGTTTTCAGATACAATATCCTGTTCTGCTCTAAATCCACAGATTACTTCTCTTAATAATTCCACACAGACACATCATCTCCCTCAGGAGAATTCTTTTTAATATGCTCTGCCATTTCTCTGTACATTCCCCCTGCATCTTCTTTTTCCTCCCATGGACTCCAGCCGTGGCCGGCTCTTGTTCCATATTCAAACCTGCCTTCATAATGGGGATTTTCAGTAGAAGCAAGAAAGTCCTGAAAAAGATAAACAGCCTGTTCAATCCACCAGTTATCCATTCTGCCGCAGAATATATTTATCTTGCCGATTAATTTGGGGCCTACGGTTTTCCAGTTCTTTTTAAGATAATAAGTAATATCATAATGCTCAATTGCCCATTTTGCCACAGAGGAATCAATTACCCCTGTCCATGGGTCCCACAATGGTTTGGGATATCCGTCTTTGTCAACAGGAGCAAAAAATGCATTCCATACAGCAAACTGACCTCCGGATCTGTATCTGTCTCCTATAACCTCTTCTTTGAGGGTTTCCTGATACATTAAATATCTGGGCATTCCGTCGGTTCTTCGGGATCCGGGAATAGGAACTTTTGACCATTCGTGTTCAATAAAGTATGCATTCTTCTGATCGTAGAGATTTACAAGTTCGTAATAGTGAAAATCTATCTGATCAGGGCAAAATGTCCATGTACCTCCGAAAAAATCGGGATACCATACCATCTGTGCAAGGGACTCCCATCCGCCTGTGGATCCGCCTGTGAGAATACGTGCGTATGGTTTTGCAATAGCACGAAACTTTTTTTCAACAACTGGAATGACTTCTTTAATAAAAGCATCACCATAGGGTCCGATATTTTCGGAATTTACTGCATAGGAATCATCATAATAGGGATTTGCATGCTGGAATGTAACAAGGAGCATTCTTGGAAAATTATCCGAAGTCCACACCTTGTAAAAATCATTACCAGGCTTTCCGTTTTCAGGAGGCTCAAACCATCCGGGGTTCCCGTTTGAAAAATGGCCATGCTGGTATATTACAGGATAGTGAGCATCAGGGTGTTCATAAAATCCCTTTGGCAATAGAACCCTTGCGCTAATATACATGGGTCGTCCCCAGAATTTTGAGACAAGTTCACTCTTTATCTTGACATTTTTAACCCACTTTGTATCTTTTGGCTCTGGAAGAGGCGGAATCTTTTTATCAAGAATAATTGATATGGTAGTGTCCTTGACAGGATCAAAAAATATCTTTTTTGTTTTGCTGAACAAATTTCCAGGAGAATAGTGCCAGTTCTGACCTTCGCCCTGATCCATGTGTAGTTTTACAGTATGACCGTCTGATCTGTGAAATGTAGTATAAACATTCAGATAGGCTTTAACATATAACTCTCCAGCAGGTATAAGTTTTAAACTCCTTACAGGATCTCCTTTTACAGATGCGTCTATTATAACTGGCTCTCCTGGTTTAAGATCTTCAACATTTTTGCCGAAAATTGGAGTCCCGTTAGCAAGTACGTCAACTTTAAATTTTTCGGTTCGTGATAAAAGCAAAAGCACTCTGCCTGAAATCAGTGAATCCTTAACAGATGGTGAAAATGATACTGAAAACTTCGTGCAATTATTCTCTAATTTTTTATCTGCAAACAAGGAGGAGAGGCAGAGTAAAACAGTGAAAATCACAGCTTTAAAATTGATTTTTTGTGTGTGCTGCATTTTTAACTCCTGAGAAAATTAACACTTTTTTTACAATTTAAATATTCTGGATTTCAGGATATTTTCCCGCAATCTCCAAAAGCTGCTCAATATCCACATTATCTCCGCTTAAAACAGCAGCAATATTTTTCCCTGATATTTGCGAATCATTAAAAAGCAGAGGTGCTGTGGTAATAGCTCCGCTGCCTTCCAGTACAAGTCGTTCTGTGCGGAAGCAGTATGCCATGGCTTTTTCTATCTGCTCTTCCGGGACGCGGATAATATCATCAACATTCCGGCGGCAAATATCAAAAGTATATTTGTTGTCAAAAGGCAGGCCGCCCTGCAGAGCGTCAGCCACACTCGGAGTCTCTTCAACAGGAACAATTTTTCCGGCTTTGATACTTTCATACATTGCAGCTCCTTGTTCAATGGTCACTCCGATCAGTTTGATATCCGGGTTAATGGATTTTGCAGCCACAGCAGTTCCGCTCATCAATCCGCCTCCGCTTAACTGAACAAGCAGCGTATCAATATCTGGATTCTCCTGTAATATTTCGAGAGCAGCAGTACCCTGGCCTGCAATTACAAACAGATCATCAAAGGGTGAAATGAAAGTCATTCCCTCTTTTTCTGCTGTTTTATGTGCATTATCAGAAGCTTCGTCCTGATCTTTTCCTGCAACAACAACCTCTGCTCCAAGCTGCTCCATGGCTTTGATTTTATGCGGAGGAACCAGAGCCGAGACAAAAATGGCAGCTTTAATGCCAAGTTTTGCAGCAATGTATGCCACGCCTTTTCCATGATTTCCCGCAGATGTTGTAATTACACCCCGGGAAAGTTCTTCATCGGAAAGGCTTAGAATTGCATTAGCAGCGCCTCTTAATTTAAATGAACCGGAGGGCTGCATGTTCTCCAGTTTCAGAAAAACATTTTTGCCTGTTTTTTCAGAAAGATGCAAAGACCGCCTTAAGGGTGTTTCCGTAATTATGTCTGCAATCCTTTTTTTGGCGGATAGAATGTTTTTTAAAGTGATTTTTTGTTTACTCATTTTTTTCCTCTTGGCCGTTTCAATATTTTTTTTCACGACTTAGAACTTTTATAAACAGCTTTACTGATTTGTATATCCTGAACTGCAACACCTGTAAGATCGGCCACAGTTATCTCGTCATCAGAAGTCCTGCCTTTTTTACTGCCTGAAATTATTTCTCCGAGCTCAATTAATTTTTCTTTTTTTATTAAATTGTTCCGCAGCGCATGAGAAATTTCTCCACGAACAAGGCACTGATCAATGCTGTCAGCAACAACCATATCAGCTTTCTGCAGAATCTTTGAATCAAGCTCCTGTTTCTCCGGGATATCCGAGCCAACTGCTGTGATATGTGTACCCTTTTTTATCTGTTCCGAATGCAGAAGAGGTTTGCGTGAAGGTGTGACAGTAACAATAAGATTACAACTCTCTGCTACTTCTCCAGTATCAAGAGTTGTTTTGATATTGAATCCTGAGCCTGTCATATCATTTTTAAAATTTTCAAGTTCTTTTTCATTCAATCCCCATACAACAGCATCTCTGCTCTTTACAACGGATTTCAGGTACTCAAGCTGCAGCCTTGCCTGTATTCCCGCACCGATGATTCCGATGCATGTAATTTTTTCCGGTGCAAGATATTTTGCAGCAATTGCTCCGGCAGCAGCAGTGCGTATGTTTGTAAGATATCCTTCATCAAAAAAAATAGATTCCACCTGTCCTGTTTTCCGGTTGAAAAGAAGCATGAGTCCGTTGTTTAAGGAGGTTCCGGGTTCTTTACTGTTATAAAAGCCGGATGCTATTTTTATAACATAAAGATCATCTCCTATAATGTATCCGTATTTAATATGTACTTCTCCCGGCGGATCTTTGAAAAGCAGTTCAGCCACAGGAGGAACCACTGCTCTTTTCTGTGAAAGTGCGGCGAAGCCATTTTCAATTACCTGAATAAGGTCAATATCGGGGAGTATATTTTTAATCTGTTCAAGATTCAATATCTTCATAATTCACTCCTATTCATAATTTTATATCATTAAACAACATCTCTTAAAAATTCACTAATTCTTTTAAGAGCCTCTTGCAGGTAGATTTTTTCCGAACCTATTCCAAGCCGGATTCTGTGATCCATTCCAAAACAATCTCCTGCAACAATAAAAGTACTCTTTTCCCTGCGGATTTGATTGGAAAGTTCTGTGGAGTTTATATCAAAATCATAACTCATAAAAACCATCCCTCCTGCTTCAGGAGGGATGAACCTGAAGAGTCCTTTGTGGGAGTCTGCCCATTCTGTTACAAGGGATAAATTTTCTCTGAGTATCTTACGGTTGCGGTCCAGTATTTTTGCTCTTGTTTCAGGCACAAGAGTTCGCGCTGCAATACGGTCGCTTAAAATACACGGAGCAATTGTAGTATAATCTTTTCTTGCCCATGCATCAGATATGAATTTTTCAGGGCCTGCAAGCCAGCCGATTCTGAGCCCTGGAAGAGAGTATGCTTTGGAGAGCCCTCCTGCAACAATGGCTTTTTCATACTTCCCGTAAAATGAGGGAGTATCTTTGCCTGACAGTTCGGCTCCTCTGTAGATTTCATCAGCATAGAGCCATGCGCCGGCATCTTCTGCCATGGATACAATTTCATCCATCTCTTTTTCCGAAAGCACTGCTCCTGTGGGGTTATTCGGGTTGCACACAGCAATCATTTTTGTTTTCGGAGTGATCAGCTTTTTCAGCTCCTCAATATCCGGATGCCAGTTCAGGTCTTCCTTAAGATAAAAAGGTTTCACATTAATCTTAAATGCCCGGGCAACTCCCCAAATCTGCATATAATTGGGAAGCATAAGAACAAGTTCGTCTCCTTCATCCAAGAGGCTCCATACAGAAAGAAAATTGGCTTCAATTGATCCGTTTGTAACAAGGATATTGTCACGGTCGGAACCGGGATACATGGCTGCTATTTTTTCGCGCAGTTCAATTGACCCGTTGGTCTGGCAGTATCCGAGGCGGAGAGAAAGCAGCTTTTCGATCTCATTTTTATTGAGCAGCTCTTCAATTGTAAAAGGATGTATGCCTGTTTCAGTTAAATTGTATTCAACAGTGTTTTCCCATAAAGACTGGGTCCGTTCCAGATTAAAAATCTCAATCTCCATAATGAATCCTCCTTTTTAAATAATGACACGAAATTTAGTCACTCTTTTGTAAAGGAGCATAAAATGAGGATCATGCACTTTGGAATGTAAGAATTTTGTAGCGGAAAATATTGAATTGGAAATTCTGAGTCATCTAATTTTCATGATCCTAACCAAATTTTATGCTAACAATTTGATTAGGGTATGCAGATTGATCTGCAAGAAGCGCTGTATTTTCCCGTTTTTCTTCCCTAATGTAAGAAAATACAACCAGCATCAGGTGCTGTATTGCTTCCTCTTGTTGAAATTATAAATTTCAGTTAGAAAAAGCAAGAGATTTTTTGAGTTGAAAGTTGAAAAGAGTTATAAAGTTGAAAGTTAAAAAGAGTTATAAAGTTGAAAGTTATAAAGTTGAAAGTTATAAAGTTGTAAAGTTATAAAGTTGTAAAGTTGTAAAGTTATAAAGTTATAAAGTTGCCAGCCAGAGGCCGGCCTTCTCTAAGGGCGGACACGGCGCCTTGGGCGGAAAAATTTATGAATTTATTATGGCTTACATGGAAAGACAGGAAGCATCCTTTGGCTGGCGGGGCGGAGCTGGTTAATGAAAAGCTGGCGAAAAGATTGGTTCAAGACGGGCATAGAGTAATTTTTTTGGTCGGCGGATATAAAAAAGTTGAA
>QNDG01000075.1 GCA_003645915.1 Candidatus Zhuqueibacterota bacterium
CTCATACCTATTCCGCCTATTCCGACGAAATGAATTCTTCTTGTTCTTCCGAGAAAAGTTTTAATAACACACCTCCTTGAAGATATGCAAATTCTTAAGCCGCTCTGTTTGCTGATTTTTTCGCTGCCATTTTCTTAACAGCTTTTTTCAACTCCTTCTCATGAAAGGGCTTTGAAACCCAGGAAAGGTCATTTCTCCCCTTCTTAACAGAAAATTTATCCGGATAATCTCCCAGTATAACAACAGGTGTCCCGAATTTGCTGTGAATTTTTTCAATTACACGTCTTGTATCTTCTTCTCCGTTTAAAAAGTAGTCCAGTACTACTATTTCCGGCCTGTAATTTTTAACAAATTTCAGCAGCTGGTCTTTGTTGATTGCACGTCCAAGGATATCAAAACCCCATTCTTTTAAATAAGTTGAGACATCCTCTGCAATGATTGCTTCACTTTCTGCAAGAAGTACTTTAATTTTACTTCTCATTTTACACCCCTCTTTGTTTATTATAACAAAACATTATCTTTTCTTAAGTACATTTAAAATATCATCGGCAATGATTCCCGCTGCACCCGGTTTTCCAAGGTTTCCGGATTTCTCCGACATAGACTTCAATTTCTCCGGATCATTAACAATAGAATCAAGAAGAGAAATCAATTTCCCGGGCACCACTTCTTTTTCGGTAATCATATATGCAGCACCTTTTTGATACAACAGCTCGGCATTTTTTTGCTGATGATTGTCTGCAGCTCTTGCAAAAGGTATAAAAACCGCAGGAATCCCCAGTCGTGTCAGCTCCGCTATTGTTGTTGCACCTGATCTGCACACAGCAAGATCACAGGCTCCGTATGCTGCTGCCATATTTTTAATAAAAGGCACAATATGTATGTTACTGTACTTGACATCTTTTCTCAATTCTTCCGCCCATCTCGGCCCTGTTGCCCATAATATTTGTAAATTTTGTTTTTTTGATAATTCGCCAGCACATTTTTTAATTAAATTATTAATAAACAAAGATCCCTGACTTCCTCCGAAAACAAAAACTGTTTTTTTATCAGGATCAAGATTTAAAAATCTGCAGGCTTCCTTTTTATCATACTTACCCAGATCATCCCTTGTGGGATTTCCCGTGACAATTTTTCGGGTCTTTTTACTTATATATTTTTCCGTTTCAGCGTAACTCAGATAAACAGTATTTGCTTTTGAACTCATACTCTTTGTTACAAGCCCCGGTTTAATATTCTGCTCCTGAAGAAAAACAGGAATTCTCATCATATACGCTGCCATAAGAACGGGCCAGCTTGCATAACCTCCGGTTCCTATAACTGCATGGGGTTTAAACCCAAGTATAATAAAAGTTGACTGAAGAAACGAAACTGCCATTTTTAACGGGAAAAGAATATTTTTAAAAAGTCTTCCTCTTGCAATTCCGCTTATCCATACATGTTTCAGATTATACCCAAGGTCAGGAATAACTGTTGATTCAATTCCTTTTTTCGTACCCACAAAAAGCAGGCTGCACCTGTGTTTTTTCTCAAGGTTTTTTGCAACAGCAACTGCAGGATACAGATGTCCGCCTGTTCCTCCTCCTGAAAAAATAATTTTCAGCTGCCTAATCAACTGCTAACTCCCATAAAACCTATTTGTGTTCCTGAACTCTTTTTGGATATGTTAAGTAAAATACCAATCCCTATTAAATGTACAATCAGAGATGAGCCGCCGTAACTTAAAAACGGGAACGGCAGTCCTGTTGTCGGCAGAAGATTTACCACAACACCTGCATTGACAAGAGCGTTTATTAAGATCATTGCGGATATCCCGCCTGCAAGCATAAAACCGTAATTATCGGGAGCATTAATTGCAATATGAATCCCTCTCCACATTACTATGATCAAAAGAAGAAACAAAAATACAAGCCCTATAAATCCCATCTCCTCGCCGTAACTTGCCAGAACAAAATCCGAAAAAGGTTCCGGCAGAAAAAACAGCTTCTGTTTTCCTGCACCGTATCCCACACCTGCAAATCCGCCGTGCGCAAGACCAATAATTGACTGTTTAACCTGATAACTCATCTGGCCGCTGCTGAACACAGAATTCCAGAAATCTTTAAAGCGCTGAAGCTGATAAGGAAAAATCAGAAAGCCTGTAATCACAAAAGGTATTGGGACAGATGCCAGGAGGGCCATCTTCTTTAAAGGCACGCCTCCGATAAAATACATTGTCAAGCCTATAAAAAACATAACAAGAGAGGTTCCCAGATCAGGTTCAAGGAATACAAGTCCAACAATTGCAATAAAAATTATGTAGTGGACAATTAATGTGTCTCTGTCCTCAATAATTCGCGGACGCTTCTTTGAAAAAAGAGCCGACATATAACAAATAAGAATCAGTTTCATAAATTCCGAAGGTTGAAATCCAATACCTACAAGCGATAGAGTACGCCTGCTTCCATTGACTTTTGGTCCGGAAAAAACCATTAAAAGGAAAATAACAAATAAGAGCAGAGTAAAAGGAGTAATAACCTTTATATATTTATAATCAATATTATATGCAATTATCATAAACACCGCTGCCATAATAACTTTTATCAGATGCATTCTTATAAACAAAAAAGCGTCGTTGTATTCTTCCGCCCCTCTGAACGAGCTTGCGCTGTAAATTGATAGAACACCAATCATTACAAGAATTATTACAACTGCAAGAAGAATTATGTCCGGTGATCCTTTTTTTGCCATCATAGTTCAATTTTCCTGAATAGAGTTCTGAAAACATCTCCCCTGTGTTCAAAATTCTCAAACATATCAAAACTGGCACACGCTGGTGATAAAAGCACAACATCTCCGTGCTCTGCACTTTTTGAGGCCTTGTTAACAGCATCCTGCATAGTTGATGCTCTGTAAATATCTGTAACATCATTAAGAGCTCTTTCAATTTTCTGCGCTGCCTCGCCTATTACGATAAGCTCTTTCACATGCTTTTTGACCGGCTCTTTTAAAAGCGTAAAATCAGAGTCTTTATCCCTTCCTCCTGCTATAAGTACAACAGGTTCGGAAAAACTGTTAAGTGCATAAATTACAGAATCAACATTTGTGGCCTTGGAATCATTATACCATTTTACACCATTTACTTCCCCTATAAATTCCATCCTGTGCTGCAGCCCTTTAAAAGTTTTTAATGCTGACTCAACTGCTGCAGGTTCAACCTTATTTACCAACGCTGCAAGAGAAGCGGCAATAGCATTTAAAACATTGTGTTCGCCTTTAATTCCAAGTTCATTTATATGCAAAAGAGAATATTTTTCTTCATTGATAATACAGGTCAGAATTCCATCCTCAACAAAACCTGCTCTTTTTTCTTTGTTTTTTAAGCCGAATTCAAACTTATTACCTGAACAATCTGACATCAATTTATTAACGATCTGACTATCTCCGTAATAAATGGCAGCATCATCCCTTGTTTGGTTTTTAAAAAGCAATGCTTTTAATCTTCCGTATTCCTCCATAGTTCCGTGCCTGTTAAGATGATCAGGCGTTAGGTTTAAAAAAATTCCCGTATCAGGTTTAAATCTGTCAACAGCCTCAAGCTGAAAACTGCTTACCTCCACTACAGCATAATCGTTTTGTGTAATTTTATCTGCTACACTTGACAGAGGAGTACCAATATTGCCTGCAACATAAGCATCGAGCCCTGCAGACTTCAGAATCTCTCCTGTCAGACTGGTTACAGTTGACTTTCCGTTTGAACCTGTTACTGCAATTATTTTCCCTTTTATGAACCATGACGCAACTTCCAGTTCACTGTAAACAGGTATATTTCTCTCTTTAAAATTCACTGCAATATCACTGTTTATTGAAATTCCCGGACTTATAACGCAGAAATCACAATTAAACACTCTTGAGGAATGACCGCCGAATTCCGCAGTAATACCTGAATTCTTTAAAACTGAGGCTGCACTTTCCATTTCTTTCTCTTTGGCAAGCTCACTTACAAACACATCCGCGCCGCGGTTTTTAAGCAGTTTCGCCGCAGCAATACCGCTTCTGCTTGCGCCCAGAATTGAAATCTTCAAATTTTTAACATTTCCCTGCATATTTATCTTACCTTAAACGTACTCAAACTTAAAAGCGCCAGAAGAATTCCGATTATCCAGAATCTTACAACAATTTTTTCTTCGGGCCATCCCATAAGCTCAAAATGGTGGTGCAGAGGTGCCATTTTAAATATTCTTTTGCCCCTTATTTTAAAAGATGTTACCTGCAGTATCACAGAGAGGCTTTCCGCCACAAAAACACCACCGATCAGAATCAGAATCAGCTCTTTCTTTAAAATTACAGCCATTGTACCCAGTGCGCTGCCAAGAGCAAGAGCTCCTGTATCTCCCATAAATACTGTAGCAGGGTGGCTGTTAAACCACAAGAATCCCAGAGAAGCTCCTATGAGAGCAGAGCAGTAAATTGTAAGTTCTCCGGCATTTTTAAGATACAGAACATTTAAATAATCGCTGAAATCCACTCTTCCCGTAATGTAGCTTAACCCTGCCCATGCAGTAGCTGCTATTCCCACAAGCCCTATTGCCAGACCGTCCAGACCGTCTGTAAGATTAACCGCATTGGAAGTTCCTGTGATAACCAGGATTACAACGGGGATATAAAACCAGCCGAAATTTATAAGAAGATTTTTAAAAAACGGAACGCTTGTAAACCAGCTTATATTTACAACCTGCCCGCTTAATCCTGCACTTGAATATTCCGATGAAAAAGTTACAACCAGACCTACTACCAGGCCAAGAATAATCTGTCCCAGGAGTTTGTATCTTCCTATAAGGCCCTTGGGCATCTTTTTTACAACTTTAAGATAGTCGTCAAAAAAGCCAACCAACCCCATCCAGATTGTTGACATTACCATTAACTGTATGTACATATTATTCAGTTTTGCAAACAGGAGAACAGGCAGAATTACGGCAATAAGAATAATTATACCTCCCATAGACACAGTGCCCTGTTTCTGTTTGTGGGAATCAGGAGTTTCAGCGCGAATAACCTCTTTAAACTGTTTCTTGCGCAGCCACTTTATGATATATGGACCTACAATAAAAGTAACCAGAAGAGCAGTTACTGCAGCTGCTGCAGAACGGAATGTTATATATCCCAGAAGATTAAAGCCAATAAATTTATCTCTGAGGGGATATAACAGATGATATAGCATTATTTACCCCAATCTTTTAATTTACGCAAGGTTACAAGAGCCTGCGAAGCTCTTTCCATTTGCATACCTCTACTGCCTTTTATAAGAACCGTATCTCCCCGCTTAATAAATTTTATTAACGAAGAAATAAGATCTTCCATAGACTCAAAATGCTCTGCAAACTGTATATTCGATTTTACTGCAGCCTGATAAGTATGAACCATATCTTTTCCTATGCAGAAAAGTGCGGAGAAATTATATTTTTTAAGCTTCTCACCTACTACCTCATGTTCTGCTTTGCTGAATCGGCCCAGCTCAAACATATCTCCCAAAACCGCAATAAGCCTTGAATGGCCTGCAGCAATATTGCTTGCTGCTCTGAATGCAGCCTCCATTGAATCAGGATTGGCATTGTACGTATCATTTATCAAAGTAAATGGCTCTTTAAGTAAAATTTCGGATCTGTTCTGCACAGACCGGAAATTTTCCAGAGCACTTTTTATTTTATCCATCGGAACATTAAAATTAACACCTACAGCAATGGCTGCCATAGCATTGTAAAGATTGTGCGTACCCGGCATGTAGAGGGATATTCTGGTTTTGTTAATCATCATTTCCATACCAGTATCTTTTATTTTACCGCTGTTTTCAGGCCTTATACTGCATTCTTGTGAAAATCCGAAAAAAACGATTTTAACCTTTTTGGGTTTTAACAGTCTGAGTTTCGGATCATCTCCGTTTAAAAAAACAGTGCTTCCTTCAGGCAGAGAGTCAATAAGTTCGGTCTTTGCTTTCAGGATATTTTCTTCTGACCCGAAAAAACCTATGTGTCCCTTGCCTATATTCGTAATAATCCCGAAAGAAGGTAATGCTGTTCTGCACAGATTTCTTATTTCTCCTGTATGATTTGCACCAAGTTCCAGCACTCCGAAATCAGCATTTTCTTCCCATGACAATATTGATAAAGGCACTCCGATATGATTATTGAGATTGCCCCCTGTTTTTTCAACTCTGTATTTTTCTGACAAAACAGCTGCAACCATCTCTTTTGTTGTTGTCTTTCCGTTAGATCCTGTAATGCCGATAACAGGAAACCGGAGTTTTTTTCTGTAATATCCTGCAATTTTATTTAATGCATCAATTGTATCATCAACTCTGAAAATCTCTGCTGACGCGTCCAGTTTAAGCCTGATATCACGACTTACAACAGCCCCGATACATCCTTTTGACAGCGCCTGATCAACAAAATCGTGCCCGTCAAATTTTTCACCTTTTACTGCAACAAAGAGAGCTCCGGGTAAAACTTTTCTGGAATCAATCACAATTGATTCAACGGTTTTACCGGTTCTGCCCGTGCTTACAGGCCGGCTTAAAACAGTGCCTATTTCTTTAAGAGTCAGATCCATAAAGCTCTCTGAAATCTTTCAAATATTTTTCAGCTGTTTCCACATCACTGAAATGTATTTTTTTTGTTCCGATTATCTGATAATCTTCATGTCCCTTGCCTGCAATTACAACAGTATCACCTTTTCTGGCAATACTGATCGCTTGTTTGATTGCCTGCTCTCTGTCTTCAATTACGTTTACCTCAGAAAAGTTTTTTTTAACACCTTTGAAAATTTCCGAAATAATCTTTGAGGGGTCTTCTGTCCTCGGGTTATCAGATGTGATAATTACCTGATCCGATACTTCCGAAGCCACTCTGCCCATAACCGGTCTCTTAGTCCTGTCCCTGTCTCCTCCGCATCCGAAAACAGTAATTAACCTGCCTTCAGTGAACTCTTTTGAACACCGGAGAATTTTTTCCAGGGCATCAGGTGTGTGAGCATAATCCACTATTACCC
>QNDG01000076.1 GCA_003645915.1 Candidatus Zhuqueibacterota bacterium
AAATAAGACTCCCTGTAAACTTTAGTACCGGAGTAAGAAAAAATCTTTTATCCCCTGAACTCTTTTTGTTGTTTTTGTCTTCTTTCTTACTCTTGTCTGCATTGGAAACCCGTCTTCGTCTTACAGTAGCTCTTCTTTTATAAGAAGATTTTTTCTTCTTTTTAAATGAATTGACAAACCTTTGCGGATTAATGGTCCCTGAAAAACTCATAATAGTGTTGATAGTGGAACTTTTACTTGTCCCTGTATTCCGGATTGCAGGATTGTCGCTCCATTTGTAGTTTGCGGAGTATTTTGAGTTTGTGTTAAACCATGAGAAAAATTTAGGATTAAAAGAGAAGTTCGCGCTTTGGGTTACAGACAAAGGTATCCCCGACTCAGAAAAGGATGACACAACATCCATCCATCTTGAATGCAGCATATCATACTGCTGTGTTTTCGAAAAATCCGAGGAAATAATGCTGAACGGTTTGTAATTTATAGAAAGAGTTCTTGTAAAATTGGATTTATAAACACTGCTTTCAACACCAGACCTTTTAAGGGATTCGTTCTGGGAATCATTCCCTTTAAGAGAAAATGCAAAACTTGACGGGAGATAAAAAAACTTTGTTTTGGAAAAATTCTTAAAAAGCGACAGTTTTTTCATCCAGGAGAAAGGTTTTAAATAGTGCTGGTTTCCGAAAGATACATTGTAACTGAAAGAGCCCTGGTACTGGAGTTTTCTGCCGTACGCAAGAACAGGGTTGCTTGATTTGGATTTAACCAGACTGGCTTTTGCATTTATCGGATCAACAAGATATCTGACAAGAAAGTTTCTGGATTTTGTTCGCTTCTTAAACGCAGCATTAAAACCTACGGATTCGTTTTCAGTCCTGATCTCAGGCATTATGGAATCGGGGATAGTGTTTTTATTTACAAGTATGTCACTTCCTGGTTTGTATTTTGGTGTTGACTGGGTCTTTGCATAATTTGCGCTTACAGGTATGGACAGGCCCCAGTGATCCGGCATTAGTTTGTCCATGTTAACACTCATGTATGCTCTCGTGTTCTGGGTAGTAGAACCTCTTCCAAATCTTTCGTTTATTGTATGAAAATCAGCGTCTGTCCTTTGAAATTCCCCGTTTATTACAAGAAAATCCGAAAGCCTGAGATCCGCCTTAAATCTCATGGCTTTCCCTTTATCTTTTTTAACATTCGAAAGGCGCAGTTCATCCATCCACACTGAACCTGAAAAAGGAGTTTTGCCTTTGTTAGCAACACCTGCAATCAACCATCTTACATTTGTAAGAGAAGGCTTGCCAACAATAGTAAGAATATGGCCGTTCTCCTGCACTTCGCTTATTGTGTCTTTTCCTGCTGCTTCCATCTGAATTTTAAGTCTGCTCAGATCTTCAAAAAGAACATTTATGTTATTCCTCTCATCCCATCCCGGATAAACCGGAAGTCTTACTTCATAATATGCCCGGTTCTGGGTGTCCGACCCCCACTGCAGGAAAAATTCAATAGAATCTTCAAGACACGGGTAAGAATCAAATTGATCCATACCATATACAAACATTTTCAAAGAATTATAGTTTATCAGATTTTCTGCAGAATACATCTGTTTATGTGCAATAACAGTCGCACCGGGCTCCAGATCTGTTATGTCAAAAACAAGGGACTGCTCTTTTGAGCGGATTTTCTGTATTGGGTCAATAACTCCCTTTACACCCGGAGGAGGAGTATATTCCGGATTATCATGGGTATTTTTAACTCCAATACTCATAGTACTGTCACCTGGCATGATCTGATAAGTGGAATCACCTGCAAGAGCTTTCCCTTTAAATTTCCATTCGTTCCCTGTAAGATTTATTTCTGCAATCTCAAAAGAGGTCTCTGTTTCAAGGCTGTCTATCCAGACTCGCACAAACTCTATTCTCGACCAGTCAGGAGAGCCTTTGACAAACGTGGGAGATCGAAGAGGAATTCTGTAAAGTCTCCATCCGGCCGGATTATTTTTCTGGCCTGATATCAGAACCGTATCAGGATGGTCTTTTTCCAACGAGAAAGTAAACTCAAAATAATCGTTATTAAGATCCACTGCTGAATTGTGGTTAAGATCTTCGGTATTTGGAATCTGAGCGCCGTCTTTTCGGTTGCCCTCCGTACCATTAATATGTTCATAATCCCAGCTTCCGCTTTCATAAGACCAGTCATCATAGCTCCACGGTTCGTCAGGTTCTTTGTGACCATTGCCGTTAATATCCCAGAAATCATAAAGAGTTGCTCTGCCGTCAACAACAGCAGCGTCAGGATCGTGGGGCCAGAAAGGCTCAGGCGGGTCTGGACCAAACATACCGTCAATACCAGTATCTTCGTCTTCGTCCAGAATATTGTTTCTTGCTCTTGTCTCTGTTGATTTGTCTTCTGTGTCCCTGACATTGTTTGGAATTACATCTTCGGAAATTCGTCCCAGATCAATATGCAGCCTGCCGTGATCACCACGGATCATAATTTCAAGATACTTACTCTCTGTCTGGTCAAAATATCCGGCTGAAAGAGCTCTTAAAAATCCACCCCATGATTTTGTCTTGTCAGCAATAGTTGGATTGGGTGTAAAAACCACTGTAAGCACACTTATTCTTGTTGTTCCCCCAAAATTATTGGTAACCTCTCTGTCCGGCCAGATTTCCTGAATCGGGACCTGATTGTACGGGTTATACCAGTAAATCTTCCCTTTATCCTGAAGTGAAAGAAGATTGTTCTGTTCGTCATAAGGGATAGAAGCCGGCCCGTATGCAGGTCTTGCCACACCGAGATTGTCCTTTCTTTTTGCACCTTCAAAATCATCAAGATATGCCACGCCGTCTTTATCACCTGTTGCTTCGTTGTTCAGTGTGTTGGGATTTGGTGAAACCTGTGCATACTCTCCTTCAAAGGAAAAATATGACGGCTTTTCCAGATTCAGAAGAGGAAGCGCATTAAAAGCCTTTGTGAGAAACTCCGGCTTGAACGATAAAGCTGTATTAATATCCCATACCATATTTTTCATAGGAGCATCTTTTCCGACTCTTATTCTTCTGTCCATTGTTGTCTGGCTGAGATAAAGAAAAGTTCCTCCTATAAAGGACCGCTTTGCACCCTGCTCCCACAGAGTGTATTCTGCTCTTGCTCCCATAAGAGTTTTCTTGTCAATTGAAAACATCTGCTGAGATTCATAGCTGATTTCCAGATCTGCATTGGGGTTAAGTGCATTTTCATTGAGTATTGTTAATTTGCCTGTGAGATAATCAATTCTGTAATCTACATCTTTTGTCAGTTTTGTTCCGTTTAAAGTTACTTTCTCTGAGTTTTCAATAACATTCATTCCCAGATCATGAACAGGGCTTACAGAAGTGGATTTAACTTCCATGTAGAATTTACTTTGGTTTCTGATGGCTGCAATACTGGTTGTATCATATATTGCAGGAGACCAGTACTGCTCCGGCAGATCGGATCCGGAATCTTTACCCGGATCAAAAGGTTTTAAAAACGGAAATATAATTTCACCCCTGCTCAGGCTGAGAATATTGGGATCATTATCAATAACATCATCAGGCTTGGGCTGACCGTTAACATCTGCCTTGTCTAATCCGAACAAATTTAAAAGGGACCGTTCCTGGCCGTTAATTGTTAAGGATTCTTTAGGGGTCCCGGAAGCAACTTTGTAAAAAATTCTCAGCTCAAAACCATTGGGATCAATATTCCTCCCTCCGAGAGAATATACATTTTTCCATTCAAGATTCCACGTTGCATCACTTGGTCTTGCGGATCTGGGCTTGATAATTTTAAAAACAAGCTTTCCGGACTGTGTTACAGTCGTATCTGTAACATCACTGATCCATGTTCCCACAGTATCACCGTTGGCCTTAATAAATGAAACAGCCATAACTTCACTGTCCTGCAAAGGCATGTTCATGAAAATAAAACCAAGTTGTTTGTTAACATAAAAATCTTTATTAGGCTCAAGAGGTACAAACCAGTGCTTACGGTTTTCTTCACTGCTTGCAGATGCAGTTGTATCAACAGGAACAGAAGGATCCACAACTGCCCATGCATATCTTGCACCTGCAGTATTTTCATCCACATTAACATCTGATTTCCATACCTGAATATCAGTGATTATATTGTCACTGATAACAATATGTTTTCCTGTAGCATCAACATCCGGATACTGATTCCTGTACTCGTAACCAAGAAAAAAATATGTGGCTTTTTTATATTCATAATCCTGAATGGTAAACTGGTTTTCTTTTTTACCACCGGAAAGGGTCAGTTTCTTTTTTTCCCCCTTTTCCATACTTGCTATAGCTGTAATATTTAATTTGCCGATCTTCAGATCGGTTTTTATACCAAACAGACCTGAATTATTCGCGCTGAATGTAACAAATCTTGTAGAGGGAAGGCTGAGAGCAACATTTCCCGCCTGAATAGACTGAATTATACCGTCTTCGTCGCTGGAATAGCGGAGTTTAAACGCATTCTGGAAATCAAAGGGACGTTCGCTGTCCTGATCAACAAAAACCGAAACATTGTTTCCTATTTTACCTTCCACACGGAACTGCTGCTGCTGTTTCATGTCAAAGTTTGTGCTGGGACGTCTTGTTAAAGCATCTTTTACCTGACTTCTTTTTTCGTGCCTCAAATTACCGTCTATTGTGATTCTTCCTGTAACATTAAGACTTAAAGTTTCACCACCGAACATTCTTCTGAAAGCCTCGCTTTTAATTTTCGGTGATTCTATAACAATACCCCTGTTTTGGCCTTTTTGAATCTGGGAAGGCTTTACGTGGGTTTTTGTATAATCAAGCCATTGGTTTTTTAAAAGCAGATCTGAACGCTGTGATATATATTGGGAAAAATTTAAAATACGGGGCTGTACAAACTCCCACTTTCCAAGGTATAGTCCTGCAGATACAAAATTTTTTTCCTTCTTAATCTTAATCTGCTGAGCAACGTATCTTGGATATATGATTTGTACTCTCTCTGGGGAAAAATAAAGCTGCGCAGGCTGTGCTTTTCTTGAGTAAACCAAAGGAGACAAAGGAATTTTTCCGGAGGGCAGTTTCATTCCGATCCGGGCATGTAAAACATTGTGGGAAAACAAAAAAAAGATCGAAAAGGCCGTTATACATAAGCCGCGCTTCGATCCTGAAAACCTCAAACGATTCATCGCAATCCTGTTGAAAATTAGTCGTATCTGTTAACATTACCAACCTGTACCGAACAGGCTATACCAATATCATTTTTTCTATATTTACCCTCCTGCTATACTGAAATATTTATATTCCTTTAATTTAAAATAACACAAACAAAAAAGCAAGAAGAAATTAATTTCTCAATCAGTAATTTTAAGCCAGTTAAACCAAATAGGATGATTCTCCTTGTACCACTTGAGAATTTCTTTTAACCTTTTTTGATCCTGAACAGATATTACATCTTTTGAAATCTTGTTAAAATGAACGATAATGCCTGTTGTACCCTCATATTCCAGGGCTTCGGAGCAAAGAGTCTGTAATTCATTTCTTATTCTTCCGGAATCCGATATTTTTACAGCTCTCTCCTGATAATTTTCTCCTTTTAAAAATCTGTTTAAAAGAGGATTAAAAATAAGTCTGCTTGTTTCCAGATCTTCTTCAAGTTTTAATGTAATTTTTGTCTTCTTTTCTCCTTCAGGAGTTAAAAGACGTGTTGTCACCTCGTATATTCCGGGAGCAACCTCTTTAATTCCCTGTGTACCTGTATATGGATCAGGAAGCATATATCCTGCAAGAGCCATAACATTCCAATTTTTTTCAGGCAGAAAATCATCAATGGAGATAGTTGTTTTTTTAAGATTTATTCCTGCATTTGCAGCAATTTTTATATCATTCCGGAACATATCAGTCACATCTTTATCAAGTTTTTCACCGAAAATTTCATAAAGGTTATCTTCAAATTCCGGAGAGTCCGGATCCAAATGCATTATTTTTGCTTCTCTGTCATAACTGAGTTTAAACTTTGATGTAAACACAGCAAGAGAAGCATCTATATCAAGTATGGGGCACAGGCTTGATGCCTGAAGAGCTTCTGCAGATGCAGCATATCCGTCTATAAGAAAGAGGTGTTTCTGCTTTTCATTGTCTTCCCATGTCCCGACAAGAAGAGTCGGAGCATAGGTTCCCGAATCCGTAAAAGCCTTGTAACCTGAGGGCAGAGTCCAGCCTTCTTCAACAAGGTGAATCCCCAGAGATTTCCATTCTTCCCATAATTTCCCGATTCTGTGTTCTCTGCTTTTTCCTGCAAGAGTCCAGACGTGTATGTTTTGGTTCTTTATATCCGGATATGTCTTTTTTATTGCGTACAGAACTTTTTCTCTCGGAGTGAAGAAATTAATTAATATTGATTCCTCAGATGCCTTTTGCACAACAGATTTGGGTAAAATCAAATTTCCTATATATCCTTCATACGGTTTTGTAATCCACAGAGGCTGGTCAAAAACGTGCAGAACAGTTAAAGGACCTGTATCCTCTCCTTTTGCAAATCTTGTTGTGTTTTCCAGAGTGTCTATTGCAGTACCCCAAATTGTAATGCCTGCGGAAATAATGTCTTTTTTAAAATCAATCCATGTGTATTTATCATCATTGATAAGCCGGTGGACACGCTGGTCTAAAAATTGAGCAACCTGAGGTCGTGCATATATTCTGCCAAAACCAAGCATCGGGTTTGAGCCCATTTCCGGAGTTTCTCCTGCTTTGGGCATCAGACCTTCGCCTACGCAGACCATTATTGCGTGGTTCTCCGGAAGAAGACGGGACAGATACCACAGACTCTCGCTCATTGCGTAGGCAGATATTGCATCTGCATCTTTTTTTATCTGGTTTAATTCGCTTTTTTCCGATTTCTTTCCTTCTCCATACCTTCCGAAAAGCTTTGTTCCAAG
>QNDG01000077.1 GCA_003645915.1 Candidatus Zhuqueibacterota bacterium
GAAATCCGTACCCAATCACTCTCACGGTATGATTGTAAAAGGAGCCGGAAATATGATCTGCAAAAATGTTGTTTCCGGAAATACCGGATCAGGGATATGCATGACAGATTCATCTTTTAACAATACTGTTACGGGCAATAAAATCGGACTTAGTTTAAATGATGAGTTAAACCTTCCCAATAACGGCTCCGGAATATTTTATATGCCCGGAATATCCGCAGAAAAAGATACAATAGGACCTGACAATGTTATACGTTTTAACGGAAGATACGGTGTTGAAATATCAGATTCAGGAGCAGGCAGGATATTGATTACAGAGAATTCAATAACTAAAAACGACAGCGGCGGAATTGTTTTAAAGAGCGGAGCGAACAACTCTTTGTCCTCTCCTGTTATTACACAGTATGATCCTGCGGCAGGTACTGCACCACCCAATTCTGTTGTGGAAATTTACTCTGATTCAGGTAATCAGGGTGAAAAATTTGAGGCAAAGGTAAATGCAGATGCAAACGGAAACTGGACTTGGAACGGAACAGCAGCAGGTCCGTATTTAACTGCAACTGCTTCTGATATTAATGGAAACACATCATCTTTTTCGTATCCATATTTTATTACATCTGTACCGGAACCGGAAAAAATAGTAACTGCCTTTAGTCTGAGTCAGAATTATCCCAACCCGTTTAATCCTGAAACTGAAATAGCATTTTCAGTAAAGAAACAATCTCATGTTGTTTTAACTGTTTACAATGTCAGGGGTGAGCTTGTTAAGATTTTGATTAACAAAGAGTTGCAGCCGGGAAATCATAAAACGATTTTTAACGGGCAGAACATGGATTCAGGTGTTTATTTATACAAGATCAGAATTGGGACAGAATTCAGCGATGTAAAAAAGATGCTCTTGATAAAATAATTCCGGCAAAAAATTCCCGGAATCAAAAAAATCGAAGCTTTTTACGATTATTTTGCGTAAAATAGAGTGGCAGGATTATTGCAGAATATTTTACTGATAACAGGGGTATGGCAATAATCAAAGAGGGGGAAGGTTGGAAAGTATGAGAGAAAGAACAGGTTTTTTATTTCTGGTATTTGTCCTGTTGAGTTTTGCAGGAAGCCTTAATGCTTCAATAGGACTGTATAAACATATTGATCTTTCTTCAAATCCTGTAAATGAGTGCAGATTGAGTGTGGGAGATCTGACAGGAGACGGCAAGATTGATTTCCTGTTTAATGACGGAAGGCGTGTTCTAAAAGCATTTGACTGGGACGGTAGTCTGCTGTGGGAAAAATTCAATCCCAATGATCCGGGAGTTGAAGAGAAGTATCACAATTTTAAACTTGCAATTTATGACATTGATCTTGACTGCCGGAACGAAGTGATTGCTTTTCTGGAAATTGAAGGGAAAAACTGTCTTGTAGTTCTGGACGGGAAAACAGGAAATATCAAAGCCAAAACTGAACTTCCTTTTGCAGCTCCGAGAGATCATGAATACTGGGGCAATTCCAATTACTACATGCAGGATCACATTGCTATTGCAAACTTAAGAGGAAAATCCATTCCTCAGGACATTCTGGCAATTCATGCGAGCAAACAGAAAGTTGCGGCCTACAAATATACTGAAAACGGACTTGAGCTGATGTGGTACTGGATTTCGGATACAGACGGATATGCCAGCGGTCATTACACTTTTCCATATGATATCGATAATGATAGCAAAGACGAGGTGATTGCAGGGGTAGATGTGCTGGACAGTGACGGGACAAGACTGTGGAGAATGGATCTTGGTCCTTTCAACCCTTCGCATCCCGAGTATGGCAGTGATCATGTGGACGCTCTTTCCTGTGCTGATATTGATCCGGATACTCCCGGCAACGAGATAGCAGTTGCTTCTGCAACAGGAATGTGGCTTTACAAATATGACGGAACTCTTCTATGGAATCATCCCAGCAAGCTTGCTGACCCTGTAAACGGTGTTATGGACGGCGAGGGAGTTCAGGAAGTACTTGTGGGGAATTTTAAACCTGAGATTCCTGGGTTGGAAATAGTTTTTTATTCGGAACAGATGAGCGGTTCACAGTCTGTTGTTATGACAGACAGATTCGGAAATTTTCTGCAGTGGGGAGATCAGTCGTACGGCCCGAGGCGTGTAATAACTTATGCAATGGACTGGGACGGAGACAGATCAAGAGATGAGATATATTCCAGAAAAGGAATTTTTGACAGCAATTTTAACAGATTATCATATTCTATGAATTGGTCTTATTGTAATACAGGAGACGGAACTGATATGTTTCCTCCTGTTGTATGCGATGTACAGGGAGACCAGAGAGAAGAGATAATCTGGTATGACAGCGATGAAATCCTGATTATTTATAATAAAGATCCCTTAAACGGGAATGTACTTCCGTCACCGTGGAACTACCTGAAATACAAGTTAAAAGTTGCAAACGACAACCATGCATGTTCCATATATTTTGACTGGAGCGCTGTTGGTAACAATCCTGATCAGACGCCTCCTTTAAAACCGGTTAATCTTACAGGCATAAGCAGCAGTGAAAACTCCCTGAAATTAACATGGGATCCCCCTGATGTTTCCGAAGATCAGATGCCCGAATGGTACAAAGTATTCAGGGACGGAGTTCCTGTTGGTATTACTGATCAGACCGAATTTACTGATAAGAACCTTACTGGTAGTTCCTCGTTTACTTATAAAGTTTATTCTGTTGATTATTTCGGTAATATCAGCTCACAACCTGCTGTTTTTGATTTTGAAACTCTGTCTCCTCACACAGGGCCTTCCGGTAATGTCCAGAGTGCTCTTTCTGCAAAGATTTTGATCGGAGATATAGAGCCCGGGCAGCAGAGAATTTTACCTGTAACTCTGATTTGTTCGGATACACTGTCAAAAGTTCCTGATAAGGTATTAATTACTTTAAGTAACGGTGCTGTTAAGGAAATTCAACTTACCGGAGTAGTTCCGGGAACTGAATTTACGGGGCAATTTGTGATTGATAACAGTATTCCACAGGGTAAGGCTTATTTCTCTCTTCCTCAGGGCGCTTTAATCAGTAAGAGCGGTTTGACAGGAAATACTATTTCAGAAGGATACGAGATTAACATAGATAATACTCCTCCGCCATCTCCTCCCTTTGTGCAGATAATTAATGAATAAATCAGAGGAATTTATACAAGAAACTAATTGACTTTAATGATTTTTCTTATTATATTTTTTCCGCTTTTAGCCCCTGTAGCTCAGCTGGATAGAGCAACTGACTTCTAATCAGTAGGTCTCAGGTTCGAATCCTGACAGGGGTACAAACCCGCTTTACAAGCGGGTTTTTTATATAATTTTCTTGTTTAAAAATAATTTCCTTTATAACTGATGATTATATCATACCTGTATTCTACTTTTATGTACAGTTTCCTGTTTAAAAATGCATTCAGAAATAAAAATTATAAAAAAAATAAAAAAAATAAAAAAGTTACTTGACAATTAATTAATTAACCATTATATTAATTACATCAAAATACTAAAAGGGGAGGTATTTATGCAGCAGAAAATCAAGACAACTTTGAAAGAAAGTGATAAAATTATTCCTTTCTTCAAAATCGTGTCTAACACCACCAGATTTAAGATTCTATGCATACTTAATGAAGGTGAGAAACGTGTTGGTGAGATTCAGGAACTATTGGGTGCAAAACAATCTTATGTTTCCCAGCAGTTAAGACATCTCAAAAATGCTGGCTATTTAAGCAGCAGAAGAGAAGGAACTCAGATCTATTATCAGCTTATTGACAAGAATTTCCCTGAAATTCTTAAATCACTCAGAAAAATTATTCTTAAAAAGTAGTTGATAAGAGAGAGTTATTTAAGAGGCTGCCGTAAAGGTGGCCTTTTTTTATACAAAGTTTATTATTTTTTAAATCTGTATGTATTATTAGCAGAAATCCAGGTCAGGTAAAATTTTCTTGCATTTATTTTTATGATTATGTATCTTTTTACACCTGTTCAGGGGGCTGTAGCTCAGTTGGGAGAGCGCATGACTGGCAGTCATGAGGTCGTCGGTTCGATCCCGATCAGCTCCACAATAAAAACAAGGGGTTATATTACACTGCTGAGCCCCTTGTTTTTTTAGATAAAAATTAAATAAAAAATAATTAATCTTTTTCTTAATTAATAATAGTTATAAATGATTGATATGGGGAGAAATGATAAAGACAGTATTTTTTGATCTGGGGGATGTTATTGTAAAGGTATATGCTAAAAGAATTTATAAGAAATTGTTTGGTTCTAATTATTACGGTAAAATAGATTTTTATAAATTTGCACAAAAAATTCCACAGGTGCGTGATTTTGAAAAGGGGCTGATTTCTCCTGAACAATTCTACCTTTCAATTAAGAGTAAAATAAATAAAAATATAACATACAGCGAATTTAAAGACTCATGGAATGATATTTTTGAGCCCATTTCAGGAACAATAAAAATATTGGGAAAAATATCAGATAAGTATAAGACTGCAATCCTCTCCAATACAAATATTCTACATATTAATTATCTTAAGCAGAATTATGATTTTTTTGATTTGTTTAATTACCAGCTTTATTCATTTGAGCTGGGGAGCATAAAGCCTGACAAAAAGATATTTCAAAAAGCAGTGCAAATAGCAGGGAGTAAGCCTGAAGAATCTCTTTTTATTGATGATAATAAAGAAAATATTATTTCTGCAAAGAATGTTGGGTTTAATACTGTTTTATTTAATAGTACAGATAATTTAACAGATGTTGTTGAAATATTAAATTTAAACTAAAAACAGAGCTTTTGGCAAAGAATTTGCTTGTTAATATATAGCTTAGAAAAAGTAATTTTGAGCAAATATCTGTACAAATTACAGGTAAATACCTGAAATATGTCCGGATTTTGGACACTATAAATTACTGTAAATATAATTAATTAAATCAATGATGATATGAGATACAAACTATTAATAATTATTCTGATCATCTTTGCCCAATTCCACAATGGGATCCCAGGTACTCAATATGATGAAAATACTATTAAATCGGTTTATATAGGAAGATTTGCTCAATTTGTTGATATTCCATTGGCTGATTCTTCTTTTTTTGTTATCGGCGTTTTTGAAAAGAACGGGCTGACTCCAAGTCTGGAAGCTCTTTATAAAAATGTTATGATTAATGGTGTTAAAGTTAAAATAAAATATTTTTCCAAAATAGATTCCTCTCTTTTACAATGTCAGATAATATTTATTCCTAAAGTAAATAATAACAAATTAAAAAGAATATTGAACATAATTTCCGGCTACCCCTTATTAAGTGTAAGTAATGAAGATAATTATGCTGAAAAAGGTGTACATATAAATCTTTACAGAGACGGGAATAATATAAAGTTTGAAATAAACCAGCAGGCTGTAAAGAAGTCCGGACTCCATATAAGTTATAAACTATACCAGCTTGCAAGAATTGTCCACCCGATAAGAGTTGGAAAATGATAAAACTGAGAAAATTATCATTTAAGAACAAATTAATTCTGCTTATCCTTCTGGTAACTTTTTTTTCCATGTTTGCAGGTCTATTATTAAACATTTTAACTTCAATACACAATTTAAAATCTGATATGATAAGAGAAACCAGGCTTTATGCTGATTTTCTTGGCGAGAGTTTTATCTCTCCTTTATTATTTAATGATAAATCCGGTGGAAAAGAAATTTTATCAAAAATAACAACAATCCCGTGGGTCGATGGAGTTGAAATCTACAACTCTAATGGAACCCTTTTTACCGAATATAAAAAATCAAAATTTGTTATTCCTGTTGAAGTAAAAATGAGTGTAAATTTAACAAGGTTTATTGATAATAGATTATATGTATCAAAACAAATTGATTATATGCAGGAAAGAGTGGGTAGAATTATTGTGGTTGCATCAACTTCTGAGCTCAAAAAGAAGATAAATCATCAAATCCTGTCAATGATAACAATTATTTTACTGGTACTTTTTATTTCATACTACCTGTCATTAAGATTCCAAAAAATAATTTCTGTTCCTATTTTGTCTCTTGCAGAAGTAATGAAAAGTTTATCCAAAACCGGAGACTATTCAATCCGTGTTGATAAAAAGAGCGATGATGAGATAGGAATCCTTTATGACGGATTTAATGAGATGCTGGCTCAGATTCAGAAAAAGCAAAAAGAAAATGAAGAGGCAAATAAAAAAATTGTCATTGGCAGAAAACATCTTGCAGAAGCTCAGCGTATTGCATCTCTCGGAAGCTGGGAGTGGGATGTGGAGAACAGGACAATGGTTTTTTCCGATGAAATGTTCAGACTCCTTGAATTAGAGTCTGATTCACTGCCTACTCTTAATGTGCTTTTAAAAGGAATGTACAAGAGAGACAGGCAGCGTTTCCTTGATGCACTTAAAAAAGCAAAAAGTAGAGGAAAATCATTCAGGATAAAAACCGTACGTAAATCAGCCAACGGGAAAAAATATCTGTTACTTAGAGGCGAAGTAATTAAGAGTGAAAATAGTAATATAATTATTCATGGTACTGCACAGGATGTTACAGAGCAGACAGAAGCAGAGATCCAGATAAGAAAATTAAATCAGGAACTGGAAAAAAGAGTTGAAACGAGAACTGCAGAACTTAAAGCGGTGAATGAAGAACTTGAACAGTTTGCATATGTTGTTTCACATGATTTAAAGGCTCCTTTAAGAGGTGTAAGTCAGCTGTCACAGTGGCTTCTTGAAGATTATCATGATAAACTCGACCATGAAGGCAGAGAGCATATTGAGCTCATGAAAGAACGAATTTACAGGATGTACAATCTTATTGACGGGATTCTGGAGTATTCAAGAGTAGGACGATTAAGGGAGAGAAAACAGGAGGTTGACCTGAATATC
>QNDG01000078.1 GCA_003645915.1 Candidatus Zhuqueibacterota bacterium
AACAATTGAAGACTATTTTGCAGCAATGATGGGAAAACTCGGGGTGCAGTCAAAAGAAGCTTCCAATATGAGCGGCAACCAGCAGCTTTTAATTGAACAGCTTGAAGCGCAGCAGAGCTCTTATTCCGGTGTGTCTCTTGATGAGGAAATGACAAATCTGATTAAATATCAGCATGCTTATGAAGCTGCTGCCAGACTCGTAAGAACCGTTGATGAAATGATGCAAACAGTTATTGAAATGGTATAGCATATGCGTGTTTCCGAAAACATGAAATCCGGTTTTGTGATCAGCGATATTAACAGGACTCTGGCCAGGATGGTTAAGACCCAAAGGGATCTTTCCACAAGTAAACGGATACACAAACCTTCTGATGATCCTACAGGCACTTCAAGAATTATCAGGCTGAAAGGCCAGATTGCGCGGTATAAAAGGTATCAGTCAAGTATCTCTTCCAGCAGAGAGTGGCTTGTAAGCACAGAAGCCTCATTAAATACACTGCTTGATAAAATATCAGATGTTAACTCAATTCTGCTTCAGGCAAGTAACGGGGATATAGGAGATGTTGAAAGAGATAATCTAAGCGAGCGTGTAAAAGGGCATTTAAACAGTATCCTTGATTTGGCAAATAAAAATTACGGTGGTAAATATATTTTCGGAGGAACCGAAACAGCTACCCCGCCTTATTCTGCGAATACTGAAATAGATGATGAAGAATTTACATCCGACTACGATGAACCTGTTTATCTGAATTCAGTTAATCTTGAGGCAGGAAGCGTTACTGTTACAGATACCTCGGGATCTGTAACTTATACTGAGGGAACAGACTATACAATTGATTATGAAAACGGATCAATTACTGTTTTAAGAACAGGTTCAATGTCCGATGCCACAGACTATGAAATATCATACAATACCAGTGATCCCGTTAATTTTGAAGTGAATCCAGACGGTATTGACGGAGAAATTGAAAGGGAAATTGACGAAGGTGTAACTATTAAAATCAATATTTCCGGAGATGATGTATTCGGGGGATCTGACGGTTTATTCAAAGTTTTAAAAGATGCGTACAATGCATTAAAACGTAATGATGTTGAAGAAATAAAAAGCGTGCGGGGCGATCTTTTAAATGAAATTGATGATGTAACCAGAGTTCTTGGAGAAGTAGGTGCAAACATAAACAGATGAGATACTCTTTCACAGAGGATTGATACTGATGTAACAACATTCAGGGAACTTATATCGTCAGTGGAGGACACTGATATTACAGAGGCGCTGGTTAACCTTCAGAATGACAAAACAGTTTATGAAGCGGCTTTGAAAACAGGTGCAAGTATTATTCAATCAAGTTTATTGGATTACTTATAGTTGATGGAGATTCAAATTTATGATCCGGCAAAAAGAAGAAGCAGAAAAAACAAAAGAGAAAAAAATTCTTGAAACACGATTGGGGAACGTTGAATATGATGATAATGATATAGTTTCTTTCCCTGAAGGGTTGTACGGATACGAAGAATATAAAAGATATATAATTTTTCAGCATAAGGATTATGTACCTTTTTCATGGCTTTTAAGTCTTGATCCGCCGGGGCTTATGTTTCCCATTATTCAGCCCCAAATTGTGGTGCCTGACTACAATCCGAAAATTAACGGAAACAGTAAGTTCGGAGATGTGATGATGGTGATTGTGACCATAGGAGATCAGGAGGGCAGAGTAACCCTGAATCTTCGCGCTCCGATTTTGATTGATTCAAAGACAAGGCAGGCGAGGCAGATAATTTTAACAGATTCAACTTATCCGCTAAGATATGAGATAAAACAATAATCTATAACAGGGGATTAATGTGCTTGTTTTAACAAGAAGAGTCGGCGAAAGTATTCACATAGGGGATGATATAAAGGTTGTAATCATTTCTACCCACGGTCAGAGTGTTAAAGTCGGAGTTGTGGCACCGAGAAATGTTGCAGTTCACAGAGAGGAAATTTATCAAAAAATTGTTGAAGAGAATCACAGGGCAGCAGGTAGTATTTCGGATGAAAGTGTAAAGAAGCTGCAATCCCTGGGAGGAGTTATTGATGGCAAAGATTAAGCAGAAGAATAACGGTATAAATTCAGCAGTCAGGAAGGCAAAAACTCTGATAAACAAAGGTGATTATGACAAGGCTCTTGAAATTTACAGTCAATTGATTGAGGAAAACCCTGCTGATGCAGATGCATGGTGCAATCTGGGGCTGCTTTACTACCACAAAGGTGAAACAGAAGAAGCGGAACAGGCCTTTTTAAAATGTATAGAGTATGATCCCGAAGTTCTTGAAGCATATTTTAATCTCGGAAGGCTCTATCAGAACAACAGAGAGTTTGAAAAAGCGCTTACATATTACAAAGAAGTTGTAACGCGGAATGAAGAGGACGGGATAGCATATTACTACATGGGTCAATGCGCAAAAGCAGTAGGCCGTATAGACGATGCAGTTGCATTTCTTGATGAAGCAATAAGACTTCAGCCAAATAATCTTGAAGTAGGGGTTACACTTGCAACCCTGTATGTTGAAAGAGGAGATTATCAGAAAGCAGAAGATGCCTTACGTGTAATTCTCGTGTCTCATGCAGATGTTGTACCTGTGCATTTTTCTCTTGGTCTTATTCTGCGGGAGCAGGGTAAAAACGAATCTGCTTTGGCTCAGTTCAGCAGAGTTGTACAATTGGATGAAAATCATGTGCAGGGATTTTATAATCTTGCAGAATGCTGCATGGATCTGGGGCTTCTGGATCAGGCAGAGCCTTTTTATGCAAAAGCATGCAAACTGGACCCTGATTTTGACCAGCCGGTTATTAAGCTTGGAGATCTATACAGAAAACAGGGGAAAGATAATGATGCGGTAATAATGTATCGTCACTGGATAGACATGAAGAGTCCGCATATCAAAAATTTTCAGGAAGAAGAACTAAAAGAGTACATTAATGTCTGTGATATCCTTGCAGAGCATTTTACACAGCAAGGCAACAAAGCTGAAGCTTCAAACTATTTGAATAAGAAGGCAGAGTTAACAAAAGCCAATTTCGGACAGGAGCATGATTACAGGGTTAGCCTTAAAATTGATGAATAACAGTGGCAATATTTTTTGAAGTATGTGCTTACACATGTTAAGAGAAGAATAATTTGGACAGTTGATGCAGCTTTATAGATGGTTATATAATATTATTTTTAACAGCCAATTTTGTGACCATCTATTTAAAATTAGACATTTATTATGCATGAAGAGTGCTTTTTAAAAGCAGCTTTTTTGTTATGATTATTTGTTATACAGCATGAGTATGGGTTTTTCTGGAATTTGCAGGATAAGTTGGATGAAAAAAATTTTAAACAGTTGGATAATTTTTATATGTTTACTATGTAAAAATTACTTGATATTTTCTACCTGGTTTGTAGAATCCCCCTTTGCATGCAAAGTTATTTTTTTGTATTATGGAGTAATTGTAAAATAATTAAACGTAAGTGCCAGAAATATAAGTACATATCTTATATTCATTCCCCAATAGTAAGAGTCCCTCTCTAATATTCCATGCTGACAGGTATGCCATATAATGGCATAAATATTGCCTAAATTTGTATATGAAATTGACATTTATTCTGATAATTTTTTACTGATTGTGGTTAGTGCTGTTTATGGGAGTAAAATGATTAGAAAGGTATACTTAAGCTATTACAGTGTGCTGCAGGAAATGAATAGATAAGTATATAAAGATTTAAATATTCTTATGCTTAGAGAATAAATTAAATAAAGGTTGAATTATGCCACAAAAGGATAGTGTCATTTATGTTACAAGGCCTTCTCTTCCACCACTTGAAGAATATATTAAATACCTTGAGGATATATGGCAAAATAAGTGGATAACCAATAACGGGGAATATCATAAGATGCTTGAAAAAAAATTAGCTGATTTTTTAGGCGTAGAATATATTTCTTTATTTGTCAATGGAACATTAGCTTTGATTTCAGCTTTGCAAGTACTGAGAATAACAGGGGAAGTTATTACAACGCCTTATTCTTTTGTTGCAAGTGCTCATGCGTTGCTTTGGAACGATATTAAGCCTGTGTTTGTGGATATTGAGCCTGTTACAATGAATCTTGATCCTGAAAAAATTGAAGCTGCTATTACTCCAAAAACAACAGCAATTCTACCTGTACATGTTTATGGTAATCCATGTAATGTTGATAGAATTCAAGAAATCGCAGATACTTATGGGCTAAAAGTGATATATGATGCGGCACATGCTTTCGGTGTTGAGAAGAATGGGAAATCCATATTAAGTTTAGGTGATCTTTCTGTCCTGAGCTTTCATGCAACGAAAACTTTTAATACCATTGAAGGAGGTGCCATTGTTTCTCATGATGATAAAACAAAAAAACGAATTGATTTTTTAAAAAATTTTGGTTTTGCCGGAGAAACGACTGTAATTGCGCCTGGAATCAATGCTAAAATGAACGAGTTGCAGGCCGTTTTTGGTTTATTGCAATTGAAAAGTTTCAACAAGCAAATTGAAAAAAGAAAGCAGCTTACTTTGTTGTATCGTAAATTACTGTCTGATGTAAAGGGTATTAATTTTTTGGAGGATATGGAAAACGTTAAACACAATTATGCTTATTTCCCAATTTTTGTTGATGAAGAAATATATGGCATGAAGCGGGATGAATTATATGAGATGTTGAAGGAATATAATATCTACGGCAGGCGTTATTTTTATCCACTAATAAGCCAGTTTCCAATGTACAGAGGGCTTGATTCTGCAAAACCGGATAACTTGCCTATAGCTGAACGAATTTCAAAAAAAGTTATATGTTGCCTATATATCCGGATCTTCCGCAAGATGAAGTATCCGGGATATGCGATATCATCAAAAAACGACTGGATTAGTTTAATGCATGCTAAAGCAAGCAGTAAAAAACTGCCGGATATTTATTATAGCTGTAATAAAATTTTAATTTCCCTGTTAAAAATATATGTAAAAAATGTCATTATTTCGATACCGCGATGCAGTTTTTCTATATTTTGTGATGTTTTATATAGAACAAAAAAGTTTGGAAATCCGAAGGAATGGATCAATATGAAATGTTTTGATTTTTACAACGAATATGCTATAGAAGTAAATAATATTTTAGGGCAGTTTACTGAGGTTATGCCCGGAAAAACAATATTGTTAAATAGTGCTTTCGCTGTAAAATTAAATATTTTGCAATATATAGTAATGGTAAGTCTTAATTCCAATAGAGTCGGTCACCTGTTAAAGAAATACAATATTGATAAAACAGGTTTTAATGCTGATTTGATGATCGCCTGGCAATGGCCAAATGAAATACAACCAACGAATAAAATTAAAAATAGAATAACAAGAGTACAATTACATCAGGCATTGTTATTTGGGAGTAATGATGATGCAAATAGCGCCATCAAAAACATTAGAATTTCATGCAAAAATCAGTGAATTTGTCAGGAGTGGAAGGAAAATTATATCACTAGGGCTAGGCGAAGCTGAATGTGGCACTCCAAGACATATTGTTGATGCTGGAATAAAAGCATTAAATGAAGGAAGAACAAAGTACTCGTCATCGGCAGGCCTTTTGGAATTAAGAGAAAAAATAGCAGAGAAATTATTTAATGATAATAATATAGATGCTAAAAGTAATGAGATTGTTGTGACACCCGGGGCGAAAAACGCATTGTATCTGTCCTGTTTATCGTTGTTGAATGATGGGGATGAAGTTGTTTTGATTCGGCCTTGCTATGTCAGCAATTATCCAATTGTTAAACTTGCAAATTCAAATACTGTCATCAAGGAAGTCGATTTAATAAAACCAGAATTTGAATTGGATTTAGATGCAATTGAAAAATCAATTAATTCAAGAACAAAATTATTGTTTTTGAATACACCACATAATCCAACGGGGAAAATGATCAGGCAGTATGAGTTTGATTTTTTAGTTGATTTATTGCAAAAGTATCCAAAACTGCACATACTTTCAGATGAAGTGTATGAAAGAATAATAACCGGCTCCTGCAAGCACCTTTCACTTGCATCAAATCAAAATATATCAGAACGAGTAATCACAGTTAATGGATTTAGTAAGGCCTATTTTATGACAGGATGGCGTGTAGGATATCTTCATTCAAAATCAAAATACCTTATATCAAAGGCAGTTAAAATACAACAGCATATTAATACAAACACTGCAGTATTTGTTCAAATGGCTGCATTAGCGGCACTTAATGGTGATCAAAATGTCTATCTAAATTACATTGAGCAATTAAAAGAGCGAAAAATGATTTATGAGGATTTTTTAAATACAAACAATTATTTGACAGGATCTTCATATGAAGGAGGATATTTTACATTTATTGACATTTCAAAAACAAGATTAGATGGTGATGAATTCGCAACCAGACTTTTAGAAGAAAAGGGTGTTGCTGTTGTTCCCGGCGTTGTTTTTGGTGAAAAGTATACTGATTTTTTTCGCCTGTCTTTTGTTAACACGACAGAGTTGTTTGAAGATGGCCTTTATAGGATATCCAATTTTGTTAAGGAGCTTTAATTGGAAAATACAATTCAATGTTTGCTTACAAGAAAATTTTGGGACAGGGATATAAATTATTTAAAAAAGAATGTCGCATCTGATGTTGAGTTCGTATTCCCGGATGAATATTCTACTGAAGGATTAATAAGAAAATTATTTGACAATAAAATAAAAATCATGCTTGGTGATGTGCCTGATGAAAAGGTGCTCAATGCGGCAAAATATCTGGAATTGATTCAAATACCCTGGAATGGTGTGGAGGGGCTTGATTTCCATTTATTAGAAAAATTTGACTTTACTGTTTGTAACTCACACAGCAATTCAATTTCAGTAGC
>QNDG01000079.1 GCA_003645915.1 Candidatus Zhuqueibacterota bacterium
AAGTAACGTTAATGTAACTCCTTTAATAATAAAGTGATTACTTACGTAAAAAGCCACTTTCATTTATACTTCCTTTCTTTAAACCTCCGGTTATTTTACCAAATGTATTGAAAATTGCAAATAACATACCACCGGACGAATAAAAATCATAAAAAAACATCCGCTTAACGGATGCTTTTATTCCTATCAATCAAATCAACTGTTTCTATCTTGAACGATAGAAACGATACCGCTTTTCCTTTGTATCAAGACTCATCTCTTTTAACAAATTACGGAGTTTAAAATAACCTATTTTTACACTTCCGTATTTTTCACTGGCAAGCTGCTTTTTAATGTGCCATATATTCTGCACAGGATCATTTAACACAATCTGCTTTATTTTATGCTCCAGCGGAGAATCGCTTGCAAGAAAACTGTCCGATGTTTTCGTAGGAGTCTCATCAAAATCCAGATCCGGATGTCTTTTTTTAAGTCTGCTTAACAGATCTTTCTCAGTTGCAATTACAGGTTCGCCTGATTCTGAAATATCTATCCCTCTGAGAATATCAAATTCGTCAACAGCTTCTTCAACTGTTTCGTAAGAATTTAAAATCTTATTAAACTCAAGCATCTCAAATACTTCAGTTACTTCCGGCATCATCTGAGTAACTTTTAAGTCGCCTCCTTTTTGACGGATATTTCTTATTTCTCCGACAAAAACACCCCACCCTGCACTGCTTATGTAAGAGACATTGCTTAAGTCTGCAACAATTAAATACCGGTTTTTATCATATAAGGATTGGAAAACGCCTGCAAGCTCCTGGCATGTGGCAGTATCAACAAACCCTGTAATCTCAAGAAGTGCAATATCAAGTCTTGTTCCTACAAAGGAAACTTTAACTTCTATACCTTCGGCAACTGCCATTTAATCTCCGTAACTTAGAGCCTCTATTCTTTCTTGCCTATACACTTTTTATATATTTCAACATATTTCTCAACAGCTTTTTTAATGGAATTATCACTAAGCATACACTGTTTCTGAATATGCTGCCATACATCTTTATCTTCAAAATATTTTATTGCTTTTGAAATACCTCTTACAATCCCCGCAGGAGTGTACTTATCAATTTCAAAGCCTGTACCTTTATCGGACTTCTGCCTGATTGGTATAACAGTGTCCACAAGACCGCCTGTAAGTCTGACAACAGGAACAGTTCCGTACCGCATACAGTACATCTGAATTAACCCGCACGGTTCATATTTAGACGGTATTAAAACCATATCCGATCCTGCAACAACCGTATGAATCAAATCTTTTGCAAATGAATTTATAAATTTAAGTCTTCCCTTGTACTTTTTCTCGGCCTTGCTGAAATAGGTTTCATATTCCCTTTTCCCATGCCCCATAACAACAAAGCCTATTTTACTTGCCATTAATTTTTCCAGCGATTCCTGAATAAGTTTTATACCTTTTCTGTCTTTCAGTTCCGTTACAAGGCAGATCACAGGCTCATTCTCGGATACTTTTAAGCCCAGTTTTTCTCTTAAAATCTTACGGTTTTCCGATTTTCCCGAAAGGTCTTCAGCGGAAAAATTTTCGGCAATTAATTTATCGTTTTCAGGATCCCATTCCGAATAGTCTATCCCATTAGTCACACTTATAAGACTGTTCTTACGTTTTTTTATCAAATCATAAACCGGTTTAGCAGATTCACAGCCATTTAAAACGTCTTTAAGGTATGTATCGCTTAATGTGTTAATGTAATCGGAATATGCAATACCTGCTTTCAAAAAACTGCAATTGCCATTTAAATTTATTGGGCTTTCGTTAAAACTGAAATCATCTTTTGGCGAAAGAAAATCAGCACACGTTTTATTAAAAATACCCAAGTCTGCAAAGTCATAAACAGTTAAAAGGGTTGAACATTTATTAAAAAACGGATTTGACTTATACTCTGTTTTAAGAAAAAACGGCACAAGACCTGCCTGCCATCCGTGGCAGTGAATCACATCCGGCTGCCATTGCAGCCTTATCAGTGTTTCAAAAACACTTTTTGAAAACAGTATAAATCTTTCTGCATTATCCTGATAGGGTTCGCCGCTTTCAGGATCCTTGTACATTCCCGTTCTTGCAAAAAACGGTCTGTAATCAATAAAATAGACCTGTATTTTTGAATTCGGCAGAAAAGACGATTTAACATTTATTGTAACCTTTTCATTTGCTAAGGGTATTTCAATATTCTGCAGACGTATTACATCCCGTAAAATAAATCTACGCTCATCAATAGCTCTGTACTGGGGTGTTATCAGGCGAATGTCCATTCCCATATCTTTAAGCTCTCTCGGAATTGAACCGCCAAGGTCACTTAACTCTCCTGTGTGAGTAAACGGGCTTATTTCCGGTAGCACCATTAAAATGTTTAATTTTTCACTCATTATTACCCCTTTTCAAGGTTGAGACATAATAATTCCCACACACTAACAAAGGTTAATCAGGCAGGGAAATCCTAAGCATTACCGGAGTCTATTGTATCTGAGAAATAAACCTCTTTGCAACACTCACATATTCACTGGTCGGGAATTGATCTATCAGCTTCTGAAACTCTTCTTTTGCCTTCTGCTTATTATTAAGCCTTAATTGACACAACCCTAATTTTAGCTGTGCATCGTCATCTTTGTTAGACTTTGAAAATGAAAAGACCTTCTCAAAAGCAATAATCGCTTCTTCATACCTTCCAAGACCGTAATAACATTCTCCGATCCAGTATTGGCAGTTATCAGAGAGGGAATTATTACTGTCTGTTGCAAGCAGATTCTCAAATTTTTCTATGGCAGAAACAAACTGTCTGTTTCTGTAAGTCTGCAAAGCTTCCTGATATCTGTCAGCAAAAGATCTGGATTTAAAGGTTACCGGAGGTTTATTATTTGATACAGGATAAGTGCTTGTCGTTTGTATTGCCTTTGTCTGATTGTCAATTTTATTTTTCAGTTCGTTTTTCTGGGTTTCCGTTGCATTTTTTTCATTTTCAAGAGCCTGCAGTTTTTTCTGCAGATCTTCCTGTGAGGATGTATTTATATTGCTTTCTTCAGCCGCAGGCTTTGCTTCTTCCCCGACACCAAGAAGTTTAAGCACATCATCTTCACCGAGATTTTCCTGGCTTTTCTTCTTTGTATCTTCCTCTACTAACCCTAATAGTTCATCAATATTAGCACTGCTGCCTGTAACGGCCTCTTCATGTCCTTTCGGTTTTGTTGATGCACAACCGTTGAAGAACAAGACCGGGACAAAAACAGCAACCAGCAGAGAAAAAATAATTAATCTGTGCTTATTCATAACATACACCCCTCAAATAATTATTCCCGAATAATAAATTTACTGAAAATTATTGTAAAAATCAAGAATTTTAATAACTTAGATTTCAACAACTTATATAGTCTCTTTACGTAAATTCTTAAAAATAAAAAATATCACAGCTCCGGACAATACCATTAAAAAAGATATCCCCTGGTTAACTGTAAATCTAAAACCTAACAAAAGGAATTTTACACTGTCTTCATAATATCTGACATAATCAACAAGGAATCTTGATGCTCCGTAAAGAACCAGAAAAATACTGACAATAAAACCGTCAAATCTCTTTTTTCTGTCAAGGATCACCAAAATAACTGTAATTAAAATCCCGTACAAAGACGAATAAAGCTGAGTAGGGTGGAGATGCAGACCCTGAAGAGTATATCCGGCAGGACTGGTCAAAGGGAACACTACACTCCACGGCAAATCCGAAGGTTTTCCAAAGCAGCACCCGTTTAAAAAACATCCTATGCGGGTGATAAAAATACCTATACCAAAAGCAGGTGACAGGGAATCCAGCAGCCTTAATAAATTTATATTTTTTACAACACAAAAAACAACTATTGCAACAGCGGAAAGTACAACTCCTCCAAGCATTGTAAGACCTGAAATGCCGATTTCTCCGTTGCTCTGAAAAGGATTAAAAGTGTCTGTCCATCTTCCTCTGAACTGTTCAAGATGTGTAACTACATAAAGTAGCCTTGAACCAATAATTGCACATAAGACAATTATAAACGACAGATCCATCACATCGCTTTGCTTAATCCCACGCTCTTCTCCTCTTTTTGAAGCCCATAAAATCCCCACAAAAAAAGATATTGCAAGCATTAGTCCGTATGAATGAATTTCCAGTGGTCCTATCCTGAAAAGTATAGGATGCATATTTACTCCTTAATAAATTAATAAGTAAACCTTTTCATTGATATATTGGATGCCAGCCCCATAAGGATAAACATTACAATTAATGAAGAACCCCCATAGCTTAAGAAAGGCAAAACCATACCTGTAACAGGTACAATTCCAGAAGCCATTCCTGTATTTACAACTACATGGGAAAAAATAAGCCCTGAAATCCCCGCAACAATCATACTGTTAAACCTGTCCTCTGATGATCTGGCAATTCTCAGTAACGATATAATTAAAATAAAATAGAGCAAAAAAACAACTGTAATCCCTAAAAAACCGAATTCCTCGCCAAGTACTGACACAATAAAATCAGTGTGCTGTTCCGGAAGAAATCTCAATTGAGACTGAGATCCGTGAAGAAACCCCTTACCAAAAATCCCGCCTGATCCTATTGCAACCTTTGACTGTATAACCTGATATGCCGAGCCGTGAGGATCCTGCTTTAACCCAAAGAAAATCAGTATTCTCTCTTTTTGATATTCAGCCAGTTTTGACCAGAAAAACCCCGAATAAAACCCACCTGCCGCACAAAAAACCGAATAAAACAGCGCCTTCCACCACTTTTTCATCCAGAATACTGCCCATATCCCTATACCGGTAAGCACTGCGGCAAATAAGGGTAAATAAAATCCAGACACAAGTGCAAGACCCGGTAAAAAAACCGCAAGCACTTTATTAACGGAAATGCCTGACCAGATGCTCATAACAATCCATAAAATTACAAAGATTATGGCTGTGCCCATATCCGGCTCTCTGACAATAAGCAGAATAAATGGCAGTATAATGACAAAACTCAATAAAAATCTTTTCCATTCTGACATTCTCCGGTTTTCCGAAAGAAATTTCGCCAGTACAATTATAGCTGAAAATTTTGCAAATTCGGACGGCTGAAAATTAAACCATCCGATATTTATCCATCTGTTAACCTCTCCGCTGCCAGCGATAAGGGGGACGATAAGAAGTAAAACCGTAAAAACATAAACAGCATACGCAGCAGTGTTTAAATTAGCAATTTTAATTTTTGCTGCAGAAAAACCTGCTGCACAGGCGATAACAAGCCAAACTATCTGTCTGTCAAAAGAGCTGCTGAAAAATCCCGATTCCAACGGATATGAAGCACTGTAAATTAATAACAGACCTTCAAGTGCAAGGAACAGTGTTATAAAAACTATTGTTTTGTCAAACCTTTTTCCGGACAAAAAATCATTAATCACAAAAAGAACTCCCTGAATAATTGACCTGCAACAGGTGCTGCCACACTACCTCCTGAGCCGCTGTTTTCTATTACAACCACAACAACAACTTCCGGATTTTCATAAGGGCCGAACCCTGCGAACCATGCATGCGGTTCCCCGCGGGGATTCTGTGCAGTGCCGGTTTTCCCGCATATACTGACTCCTTTTATACGCGCAAGAACCGCTGTGCCCCCAGGCTCCATAACAGCCATCCTCATACCTTGCTTTATAGTTTCAAGAGACGAAGCAAGCATATCAACCGGTTTCTTATACTCCGGCTCTATGAATGTCCATGATTTCTTATCTTTGTTCTGAACTGCTTTTACAATATGAGGAACAGGTCTTAAACCGGAAGTAGCAACAGCAGCTGCAACCTGCGCTACCTGTATTGGAGTGACAAGTACATCCCCCTGACCAACAGCAATATTTGCAATCATGCCTTTTGTCCACCTGCCTCTGCCATATTTGTCATCAAGATAATTTTTATCAGGCATAATACCTGTTAATTCTCCGGGTATATCAACACCTGTTTTCAATCCAAGCCCCAATTTTCTTCCAATATCTGAAATTTTGTCAATCCCCAGATCAATCCCGGTTCTATAAAAATAGACATTGCACGATTTAGCAATGGCCTGATATAAATTCAGTTCTCCGTGACCTTCTTCTCTCCAGCATCTGTAAATTTTGTTACCAAGAATAAAAGCTCCGTTGCACACATCAGAATAATCAGGACTTCTGATACCATAGGCCAGTGCTGCAGTTGCTGTGACCAGTTTAAATACAGATCCCGGAGGAAGCTGCGCTTGTACAGGTCTGTTTAAAAGAGGTTTTTCAGGATTGGACATTAACTTGTTCCAGAGAGAGGATGATACTCCTCCTGAAAAAATTCCCGGATCATAATCAGGACTGCTTGCCATTGCATAAATTTCACCGTTATTGGGGTCCATTACAACAATAGCGCCCTTTTTGTTTTTAAGCAGGTTTTCAGCCAGCTTCTGCATTCCTGTATCCAAAGTCAGCATCAAACTTCTTCCGGATACAGGCCTTACGTCCCTTTTTCCGCCAAAGTCTCCTGTTTCCCTGCCTGTAACATCAACCTGTTTGTACATGTATCCCCTGATCCCGCGAAGAACACTATCATACTCCTTTTCAATTCCGGACCTTCCTACAATGTCCCCTGCATGATATAAACGTCTGTCTGAATGTTCCAATTCGGATTTTGTTATCTCCCCGAGAAACCCCAGCACATGACTTGCATTCACTTCGGAAGGATAGAACCTGACAGGCTCTGCATGATAGAAAAATCCCGGCAGATCAATTCTGTGTTCTTCGATCATTGAGAGCTGCAAAAAAGTCATATTAGACAGTAATCTTACAGGCAGAAAAGGCCGTGTCTTTTGTGATTTGATTTTCCTGCTGATCTCT
>QNDG01000080.1 GCA_003645915.1 Candidatus Zhuqueibacterota bacterium
ATTTGTCTCAATAGTAAAAACAACGTCTGAAAATTGCGTTATAGGGGACGTTAATTTATCAGTTATAGCTACAATCTTTATACCTCTATACTGAGCTGCTTCAGCAGCTTCTATTGTTGAATATGAGTATGGAGGTAAACTGATAACCAATATAGCATCGTCTCTTTTTAAAGATATTATCTGTTCTTCAAAACTCATAACTCCATGAGTAAAAACTTTAGCCCTCATTGTAATTCTATTTAAATAAAACGCTGCAATTTCTGCTATAAAATATGATATACCTACTCCCATAGTATAAATATTAGGCGCTGATACAAAAATTTTAACTGCTTTATTGAACAATTCCCTGTCGAACTTCTGTATAGTTGCCTGTATATTATTTACCTCATTCTGAGCCAGAATTGAAATAAAATGTGATTTTGCAGGTTCAGATTTCAAAGCTTCTTTGAATTTCTTCGTCGGACTTAAATCACTTCTGAGCTTATTGGATAATTCAGTCTTTAATTCCAAAAAACCGTCGTATCCAAGTGATTGTGCTAACCTGACAATAGTAGACTTGCCGACTTTTAACTTATCAGCAAGTATTTCAATAGATGAGAAAGCGAACTCTTCGGGATGATCTAATAAAAATTGTGCGATCTTTTTTTGATTTTTTGTAAGCTTATCAAATTTCTCAACAATAAGCTCTTTATAGTACAATAGAGTTGTCATTCTAACCATTTATCCTATTTAATTAACTATAAATAGTACAATCCTTCCTAAACCGACTAACATAACTTATACTTATTTTTATCGAAATTACATAATTATAGGATTAAGATTGTGACTACTATATCAATCGCTGCACAAGAAATATATAAAAAATTAAAGTATTTAAAAAGAAAAAAATACAAACTTTTTTTAAAAAAAGTTCATTTACTATTCTTATCATACAAATCAAGCACCCCCTAAATAAGGTACGAAAGGGTTTTTCATCAAAAAACCTCACTACTGAAAACTTTTTTTCATTTTTTTTGCTTTTTGAAATTTTACCCCTAACTTCATCTATATCAGCAACTAACAGTTCTTTTCCCAGAGATTTTTTAATTTTAATTTTTGACTTTCGGGAAAAATATTATTATCTTTACCAGCAGTTCGGGCAATTTATTGATAATTGTACTAATCTGGAACAATAATAACCTGTTTTGAAATATTTTTTTCACAATGTAGTGCAAAATTGAAAGGTTTCTATACTGCTATATAAATACAAACATTAAAAAAGGAATTTATCGTCTTTGCTGGCTGGATATATATTTTTAAAATTTATCATAACGTCAGCCTATTCATAAAGAACAGGAAACATTTACCATGATAAAAAAAGAATTTTTAATTAAGGTATTTATACTTTCTTTCATGTGCTCAACCATTTCCGCTCAAATCGGAAGAGGTGTATTTATATGGCCGTCCACTTTTTTTGATTACGGCGGAATTGATAATGTTATTAGTAAAATGCGCGAAAACAAAATAACCGATATCTATTTACTGGTTAAAGGAGAATCTGGCGCATCTCTTTTCCCTTCGGACTATACGTATAAAGACTTATACTATCAGTTATATAAAGTTACAACTAACGAATCAAAGAGAGAGAGATACTTAAATCTGTATAAGTTTATGTCTGACACCTCTCTTGCGAGAAAAATTATTAAGAAGGCTCATCAAAAAGGTATAAAAGTACATGCATGGTTTATGGTGTCAGCTGACAGATATTTTATACAAAAACATCCCGGAGCGGAAGTAGTACACATCCCAAAGCCCGATGTAAGTGAATTCCCCTACCCTGTTACTGATAATTCACATGTCAATCTTGCTTTCCCGAGTTATAAGAAATATTTCTTTTCTCTTGTAAGAAGGACTCTCACCCTTCCCTTTGACGGTTTAATGCTTGATAAAATCAGATATACAAGTCTGGTTTACACATGGGATAACATTCATTTGTCAAAAGCTTTACGTAATAAAATTAATACTGATAAAGTACTGGAAAGTGCTTACAATACCTTTTACGGTAAAGAAGACAACAAGGAATTATTCATATACAAATACAGAGATGGTGACAATGATATCCGCAAGTGGATAGAAATAAAAAAAGCGGATGTTGAAGAATATGTCAAAGAAGCATCAAAAATAGCAAAAGATAATCATTTAATCCTCTCTGCAGCCTTTATGCCCGAAGGAGCATACGACGAAAACTTTGCAGATGTAAATTACGCCCAAAACTACAAAGATCTTTCCATATACCTTGATTATATAGTAATTATGGCATACGCCAAAGCTTTTAATCAACCCCCCACCTGGCTAAAAATGGTAATCGATAATGCAAAAAAGAGAAGCAGTTGTAAAATCTGGGCTGCAATTCAGGGGTATAATGGTGCGGAACCGGAAATTGTTTTCGAACAAATAAAAAATGCAAGAATCTCCTCTCCTCAGGGTATTGCTGTTTTTCGATTCGGTGGTATGAATAAAAAGATGTGGGAAAGTTTTCGTTCAGGTTTTGATATCAATGTAAAAAAAATAATTAAATCCCAAAAAAAAGGAGTTATCTACATAGGTGGAGGTACAATCCGAAACTGCTGGCTCAAGTCTGCGTCTGCTCTGCTACAATCACAGGATATAATCCCTCTGTTGCTAAATGAGAAATATTTAACTGATTATAAAAATTATTCTGACATGAAATTTATCCTACTTCCAGGAGGCGGCGGATCAGCTGAAGCTAAAGCTCTCGGCAAAACCTGTTTAAAAAATATTGATCGGTTTGTTGCCTCAGGTGGAGGATATATAGGTATATGTGCCGGTGCATTCCTGCCAATTAAAGGATATTTCGGGAACCTGACAAAGTGGTTACAAATAATTAATGCTCAGCCAATTGACGTTGACCATTGGAACCGCGGGAGTGGAAAAGTTCAGTTAGAAATAGTGCAGCAACATCCAATATTTAGGGGTATTAAGAGCAATAAATTCTATTTAAAGTACTATTCCGGACCCATTTTAGAACCCTCGGATTTAGAATTACCGCCGTACAAAGAATTAGCTGTATTCAGAACAGATTTTCATGAAAACAACGCTACTCCCGGCGAAATGATTGGTAAATCTGCAGTTGTTGAGTCAAAATACGGCAAAGGGAGAGTGATACTTTTCAGCCCCCATCCTGAATTAACTCCGGGTATGGAGAAATTATTGATAAATGCTGTCCATTATATTACTGGAGATAATTAATAGATATGGTAGTACGCGGACTAAACGGAGAAAATGAGATTAAAGATTTATTGGGTTTTTACAAAAAATCATTTGTAAAAACCCCTATATCCTATTTTGAGAAAAGGATAAAAAATGATCCGTACTTAATACCTGCTGACATTCGTATCGCAGAGATTAAAGGAGAAATATCAAGTTCTATTACAGTTTACAGAAGAAAGATGTGGTGGAAGGGTGAGGTTATTGACTTCGGAGGAATAGGAAATGTAGCCACTCTCCCGGATAAAAGAGGTCAGGGACTATCTTCGCAGCTAATGAATGATAGTGTAAAATACATGAAAGAGTTATCATTACCTATCTCGATACTTTTTACAGGTATAAATAAGTTCTATGAGAAATTCAATTATTTTGTAATCCCCGCATATCAATTAAAATTGAAGATTGCGGATAACAATAACTCTGATTTCTCTGTCAGAGAATTCAGAGCAGAAGATATTACAAGAGTAATGGAAATTTATTATTACTTTAACAAAGAATTAAGAGGCCCTGTTTATAGGGATGCGGATTACTGGAAGGCCAATTTAGAATTCAGAGAAGAGAATGAAATTTTTCTGATTGCTGAAAAAAACGGTATAATAAAAGGATACATCAGGATAGTACCAGAGAACGAAAAAGGAGAGATCTGGGAATTTGCATATTCTGAAATCGAAGCATTTGTCGCACTATTAGACAAGTGTGCTAAAGTCCTGAGAAAACAAGAGATTAAGACCGCTGCGCTTTTCCCTAAAGATATTTTTAAGGACGCAGCACAATTTGATGTGTCTTATGAACCGTCTGCAATTGCAATGGCTTTAAATATTAATGATGACATAATTGTTACCGGCCAGAAGTCAACACAAGAACCAGGGATTTACTGTTTTTGGTGGACTGACAATTTTTAAGGGATAACTTATGATATTAGCTGGTACATACAGTACTGACATAACGCCTAAATTACCCGTAGATTTAAATGGATACATTCTGAGATTCGGCGAAACAGAGGGCGTTCACGACCCACTATTGGCAAACTTCCTCTATCTAGATGCCTCGGACAAAAGGATACTTTTAATAAGCCTGGATATATTGACCATTAATAATGAACTGGCCGATCAATTAAGAACTCAATTATCAGCAGAATTAGAAATGGATAAAGACGGAATTCTTGTTGCTGCAATTCACACTCATTCGGCAGTAGGCAGTCCCTATTTAAGGAATGTTGGCAAAGAAAGCAAAGAGTGGCTTGAGGATTTCAGAAAAAAAATAATTAAAGGCAGTAAGATTGCTAAAGAGAGTGCCGTTTATGCGGAACTCGAAGCGTATCATGCTTTTTCCAGTGTTGCTGTTAACAGACGTAATCCTGATAGAGGCATAGATCCTAATACTCCATTTATCATTGTTAAGAATGAAGAAAAAATTCTTGCATGGTTAATTAATTACAATTGCCACCCCGTATGCCTGAAAGAAGATAACCTGTTAATATCAGCTGACTATATATATTATTTACGAGAGTTCCTTTATAAAAAATTGAACAGTCGTTTTCCGGTCCTCTTTTTTAACGGAGGAAGCGGAGATATAGATCCTAAACGCCGCGGTTCCTTTGCTGAAGCACAATTAACAGGAGAAAAACTGGGAGAAGAGATATTATTAGCATACGAAGCCTATAAAGGTGAAAAATTAATACCTGATATTTTCTATCAGACCCAAAGCTTGGAAATACCTTATGCATGGTATCCTACACTAAAAGAAGCAGAAGAAAACCTAAAAAGACACAATGAACAATTAGAATCATCCGAGACAAAAGAGGATAAAAAAATCAATGGCGCTTTTCTTATATGGGCAGAAGAAATCTTAGACAGAGTAAAGAACAGCCGTGTCCCAAAAGCGCTTAATACTGAAATACATTATATCAAACTGGGGAAAGTAACCTTTTTAGCGCTCCCCTTGGAGATATTTTCTTCAATATCGCTTAAAACCAGGAAGAAGATTAACAATCCTTTCTGCTTTATTGTGAGCTATGGAAACGGATATTCAGGATATCTTGCTGATAAAGCTGCTTATCATGAAGGAGGTTACGAAGTAGAACAGTGGCATAAGTATGCAGGCATTTTGCCTCAAGTCTCAAACTCTGAAGACATATTCTTTGAAGCACTTGACAAATTAAGAGAGCAATAGGATAAAAAAAGCAAAGTTAAATTAATTATATATATCTTTTAATATTTACAACTATTGTTACTGAAATGTGAGGGGTTGATTTATGGCAAATCTTGCAATTAATGGGGGGAAACCTGTTCGAGAAAAACCATTTATTAAATGGCCGATTTTTAATGACAGAGAGAAGGAACTATTACTTAACGTACTTGAAAGCCATGATTGGGGAATAATTAGCGGGGATAAAAACAGAGAATTTGAGGAGAAATTCAGCAAGTTTCAAGATGCTAAATATACTACTACGGTATGTAATGGTACTGTTGCTTTGCGTATCGCCTTGTTTGCTGCCGGTGTAGGCCCCGGAGATGAAGTAATAGTACCTTCATACACATTTGTTGCCACTGCAACAACTGTAATTGAATCAAATGCTGTTCCCGTATTTGCTGATATAGATGAAAATAACTTTAATATTGACCCTAACAGTGTTGAACAACTTATTAACGAGCGTACAAAGGCTATAATGCCAGTTCATTTTGGCGGTGCCCCGGCAGATATGGACAAAATAATGGAAATTGCCAGAAAACATAATTTAGTGGTTATAGAAGATGCTGCTCAAGCTCAGGGTAGTGAATGGCGCGGCAAAAAAGTAGGTACTATCGGCGATGCAGGGACATTCAGTTTTCAGTTAAGTAAGAATATGACTGCCGGCGAAGGTGGAGCAATTGTAACCAATGACAGTACTATTAATAACAAAATACGATCCTTTTACAACTGCGGCAGAAAACCAAACAATCCCTGGTATTTACACTTTGAGATTGCAGGAAATTACAGAATAACTGAATTCCAGTCTGCTATCTTACTTGCTCAGTTAGAAAGAGAAGCAGAAAATATAGCTATCAGAAACAGAAATGCCAAATACCTTGATGAATTGTTATCAGGAATAGATGGAATCGAACCTATTATATATCCTGACCATGTAAAGAGCTCATATTATCTTTATATTTTCAAATACGACAAGAGTGCTTTTTCAGGTCTTCCGAAAGATAAATTTGTTTCAGCCCTAGGTGCCGAAGGTATTCCAGTAATTGCTGGATACCCCTTCCCATTATATAAACAACCGATTTTTAAAGACAAAAAATTCTGGCCTAATGGTTGTCCTCTATCGTGTCATCTTTATAATGGTGAGATAGACTACACTGGGATCAACCATCCTATTTCTGAAAAAGCTTGCGAGACTGGTATATGGTTTCCTAATTTGGTTATGCACGGTAATAAAAGTGATATTGAGGATATAGCTGAAGCAATAGAAAAAATTAAGAAATACTCTGCAGAAATTTAAAAAGGATTAGTGTACTATGAAGATTGGAATTGCGGGTGCTGGGTTAATGGGTGAAACACACGCATTAAATTA
>QNDG01000081.1 GCA_003645915.1 Candidatus Zhuqueibacterota bacterium
AGGAGCGTTTCCAGCGGTGTGTATCTGTACAAACTAAGCGCACAGGGCAAAGTACTTTCAAAAAAGATGGTTGTATTGCATTAATAAATCGCTTTTCCGAGATAAAACGAGGTGTTTAAATGAGAATATATTTATTGATTTTTGTTCTGATACTTTGTGTGACAGTATCGGTGTTTCCGCAGGAGGAAGTTCTGCCTATTGTCCGTAATACAATTATTTCTACGGGAATTGACTTCCAGGTATGGAGAATAGAGAGCAGTGTATCCCCTATAACACAAGTATCTTTTCCAGTTACTATAGTTATGCCGCTTAAGCCGGATTTTAATCTTTCAATCAGCCATACACCGTCTGTGAGCTGGTGGTATACCGGAAGTAAACTTTCCGGGCTGTCGGATACATGGGTTCAGGGCGCTTACGTCTTTTTAGATGATAAGATAATGGTTGATCTCGGATTTGGCCTCCCTACAGGGAAAACACGTTTGACAAATATAGAATATGAGCTTTCAAGAGTTCTGAGTAAGAGAATATACCAGTTCAGGACTCCTGTTATGGGACAGGGCTTTTGTGCAAAAGCAGGTTTTGCAGCAGCTTATGATATAAGTGATCGTGTTGTTCTTGGTGCGGGTGTTAGTTTTATTAAAAAGACTGCATATCATCCTGTAACTTATTCATACAGTTATAAGATATCAGAGGACAGCACTGTCACTACAGCGTGGGACGGTTTGTACAAACCGGGAGATGAACTGACATTAAATTTCGGTTTTGATTTTAAAGTCTCGGAATCTGTAAAAATTATGTTTGACGGAATCTATACAAGTTATGGTAAGGATCAGAGAGACGGTAATGAAGTGTTTGGTGCAGGGAAAAGGCTGGATTTTAATCTCGGTTTTTTCTGGAGAATAGATGATGACAGGTATTTATGGTCTCATTTTATTCATAGACAGAGTGGTAAAAATGAGATGCTGCAAGGCCTGTATTTTCAGGAAGAGGCTGAGAATTCAAACGGAGCCCAGAATGAGCTGTATATAAATTACAAAGCTATCCCGTTTAAAGATGGTGGTTTATTCATTAATGCTGAGACCAGAGTTTACAGTAGAAACAGACTGAAGTGGGGTGGTGCACAGGTTTTCGGAGGAGGGCTGGCAGTTAATTATGGTTTTACTCAAACAGCAAGTTTTAATGCTCACATTAAATATTTATCCGGTGCGTTAAAAGGTTTAAAAACAGCAACAGGTATTATAGAATCTGTTGCAATGGATGGGTTTGAACTGGGTATCGGGTTTTCTTTTCTTCTGTGACCGGTTATAAATATTAAGAGCTGAAATAAAAAAACGCCTGAATTTTCAGGCGTTTTTTTATAGTTGTTTTATATAGTTTGTTAAAAGAACATTTCCCTGTAATCTTCGATTTTAGCTTTTGCTTTCAAACTGTTATACCATGCCATGTAGAATGCCCGCTGCTTTTTTTGAAGATAACCGGATTTTATCTGATCAACAGCAGATTTAAAATTGTCTTTTGATACATGTTGTTTTTCTATAACTTTTAAGACAAAATATCCTGTTGCAGTTTCAATAGGTTTGGAATGACTTCCTTTGTTCAAAGTAAATGCTGCACTTGTAAATTCCATATTTTTGCCAACCTGAGGGATGTAATCATCCCATCTGAAGAAGTTGGTCTCTGAAATTTTCAGAGAGTCTGCTTTTGCAGCGTCTTCAAAGGAAACACTTTTTGAAAGTTTATCATAAAAGTTGTTAGCAAGCTTTTTACACTCTTCTTTTTTCTTCTTCAGGATAATAGCGTTTTGAATAGTTTTCTCAACATCTTTTAAAGGTTTGTAATGTTCACCGATTATATCAGTTATTTTAAAAATGACCAGGTTGTCATTAACAGTAACAGGTCTGCTTATCCAGCCCTTTTTGTTGGCAAAAGTAAGGTAGTTTACTCTGTTCGCCATACCAAGACCCGGCACAAAACTTCCCTTAGGAAAAGCGTTTGAAGTATTTACTTTGTATCCGTCACTTTCAGCAATTTCCTTAAAAGATTTTGCCCCTTTTTCAGTAACTTCATCATAAAAGTATCCTGCAGAAGTGTTAATGTTCTCTTCGGTTTCAGGACTAGGGACGAATTTTAACAGTATGTGCCTTGCATGTACCTTTATGTTACCTTTTTCTTTCTTTTTTGCCAGAACCTGAATTATATGAAGACCAAAATTACTTTTTACAGGGCCAATAATTTTTCTTATTTTTGCTGAAAATGCAGCGTCTTCAAAAGGTTTTACCATTTCTCCTCTTCCGAAGAAACCAAGATCTCCTCCCTTTACCGCAGTAGCGCGGTCTTCCGAATAGTCTTTTGCAAGTTCGGCAAAATCAGCGCCGTTTTTCAATTGCTCAATTATATCTTTTGCGTCATCATAAGTCTGCAAAGTATCTTCTTTGGAAGGCTTTTTTGCAAAAAGTACATACTCAATTTTTCTCATTTCCGGAACTTTAAATTTTTCCTTATTTTCTTTATAGTATTTTTTTATTTCATCATCCGAAACAAGAATGTTTTCATTGGAAATATCCTGCGTTTTGAACGAGATATAAGATACCTTTGATTTTTCATTTTCCAGTTTGTATTGTTCAAAAAGTTCATTATCAGTTACTCTTACGGATGCAAGAATTCGCTGTTGTATCTTCTGTGAAGGAAGAACACTTCTCAGATAGTTCTCAACAGGAACCCAGGCCTGATAATTATTGGGATTTTCCAGTGCCTGCCTGTATTTCTGGTAATCAAATTTTCCGTCTGTCTGGAATTGTTCATTATTAATAATAAAATCCGGAGGTCTGTTACGAAGAGTATAAACTATCTCTTCGTCACTGATCTGAATTCCCTGACGCGCTATTTCATCACGTATCAATATCTCGCTGACCATTTGTTCCCATACCTGATTACGAACATTCTCAACCTGATACTCTGGAATATCGTTATTACCTGTTTGTTCACGTATTCTGTCAAGCTGATCATTAACAGCTGCAATAAATTGTTCGTAATGTAATTGTGTGCCATTAACAACAGTTATAATTCCCTGTTGTGCTTTTGTGAGTTTGGTTTTAAAACCACCCATACCCCAGCTGAAAATAATTGTTGCAAGAAATGCCAGAAGGGTAATAAGCATAATATGCTTCATCTTGTCGCGCAATGTCTGCATCATAAGCGGAGTTACTCCTATTTGTAACCAAATTAATAATTTTAGGTATAAAATATAAACAATCACACACTTAAATGCAAGATATTTTACTTTTTGCGATCTGTGTATAATCCACGGTAGAATTATTGTGTTATGCGACAAAAAGTGTTAAACAGGGTAAAAAATAAGAGGAGCCTGGAAAACAGGCTCCTCTGCAGAATAATTCATTTGTTAGCTGAGAAATTTGATTCCATGCAAACCCAATGATATTTTACTGTTGCGTTTGTACGGGTTGATACAGATCCCTTACCTGCTCAATTATTTTTGACACTTCAAGAGAATCAAGCTGCTTGTCTTTTACTGCGGATTGATAGTAAGTGAAAATATTCTGAAACTTGTTCGGGTCAATTGTTCCTTCTTTCATCCCGTTTGCAACATTTTGAAACATTGTTTTTACACTGTCCTGCATTACAGTATCCGGAACTGCAGCAACTACTTTTTGCTCGACAGTAGAAATTGCCTTATCAACTGCATAGTTCATAATTTTGTCTTTGTTTGTATAAACAAAAACAATTCCTGCAATAATCAGTATCAGTACTACGATACCTGCAACAAGAAAAAACTTTTTCATCTCTTTCCCTCCGATCTGAATGTTTAATTAACGGCTTTTAGTTAATTAAGTCAACTTATTAAACTTAATTATTTTACGCAATTTTATCCTTACTGTTTTATTGTTGAAGGATCAACTTTGTCCCAGTCTGCATAATGAGTAATGTTTAAATTTGTTTTGGGTTCAGTTGTATATCTTTCATTACTGTTGTAAGTCCACTCCATTGTGCTTGAACCTCCTCCTGACTGCGTGGTTATCAGCGCAGCGTTTCTTACAAGACCTATGGGGAAAGCCTGATCTCTCGGAGCTGCACGGTCGCCGTGGGTCGGATCTGTTGGTATCCAGCCGTATCCCGGAATATATACTTCCACCCATCTGTGATAAACATCATCCATGTATGCAAGCTCTTTTCTGTCCCATGTTGAGCCTACATAGCGAGTGGGGAGTCCTGCTGCTTTGCACAGAGCAATAAATGCAAAGGAGTATTCGGAACATGAACCATGACCGTTTGTAAGTACTGTGGGCGCTGTATCCCATGCTCCGTCCATAAGATAGTGAAGGTGACCTATGAGATACTGATGAATTTTGCGAAGTATCCAGTACGGATTTTTTTCTTCTCCTACAACTTTTTTAACTGTGTTTTGGATTAACGGATTATTAATCTGATACTTCTCGTTATCTTTCAGATATTTGTTTTTAATTTCTTCAGGGATTTCATCCAATGTACCGACTTGTTCGGGATAAATAAAATATCTTACATTATACGATTTGAAAACAGTAGTAACCTGCACTTCTGTTTTCTGCCCCGGGTTAAGATTTGTAAATTTAAAATGTGCTGTTTTTTGCCCCCACTGATCAGTTTCAATCCCTGCAGGTTTAATATTATATTCAAAATCTTTCAGAATTGTCTGGTTATCCCTGTCTGCAGGAAGTGCAATAAACACATCAAGAGTTTTGATTTTTCCCGGTCCGTAACAGGTTACATTGTGATTAAACGTAACTTTATGATATACAGGATCTTTTTTGACAAATTTTTCTTTATCTCTGATTTTCAGCTGATATATTTTATCATCTTCATAATCAACTGCCCAGAGTTTCTTTTTGTTTACAGCGAGACCGTGTACATAATTACCGGGAGCATCTGCAATAATAATAACGTATCCTGTTTTTGGATCAACCATATATATCTCATCGGTTTCCCTGTCAGAGATCCACAGGTATTTACCGTCAAATGTTATCCCTTTGGGATCTTTGGATGGCGAGGGAAAGGATCTTATTGTTGTTCCGTCTTCAGTACTGAACTGGATAACTTTGTCGGATCTGTCATCAACACACCATAGATATTTACCATCCCAAGCCAACCCTTTGGGACTTCGTGCCGGAGCATACAAAGTCTTAAGAATTGTTCCGTCAGCAGGATCGATTTTAAAAATCATACCGTCAAGATCTTCCGATTTGTCAGTTCTGCCCCGAAAATCTGCATTCCAGAGATATTTTCCGTCCCAGGCAAGACCCATAGGCCAGTATGCCGGAGACTCAATTTCTCTTATAACTTTTCCATCTTTGGGATTGATACAGTAGATTTTATCTGTGCCCCTGTCTGCAATCCAGAGATTTTTACCGTCAAAACAGAGGCCTGTGGGATATTTACCTGGTGTTGGGAAATGTTTTACAACTTCACCTGTGTAAGGGAAAAGAAGCAAAGGGAACAAAACAAGTGCAAATAGTGAAATAAATATTTTTTTCATTTTCCTTTCCTTTCTTTTATTTTCTTTAAATTATTTTATTATTTCGGATTCTAATTTTATTTCTGAAATTTTACCTTGTTTTACAGTAACAAAGTAGGCGTTGTTTTCCGGATTAAGAGAAACAGCTTTAGCAATTTTACCGTTTTTAAAGAGAATTCCTGCTTTGTCATCAATGGCGTATCCGGAAATAAACTCACCGCTGAGAATTTTTTTATGGTACAGTGGTCTTCTGCTTTTTTCACTGTGATAGTGAGGGCAGTGGCTGTACGGAAGAAAATTAAGGCATTTTATTTCAGTAAGTTTTCCGGGACGTGAATCTGTTGTGCCTTCTGCAAACCAGCATAAGGAACCTGCACTGCCTCCTGATAAAATAATACCTTTTTTGTATGCTTTTTTCAGAGCTTTATCTATACCCTGGGCTTTCCAGATAGCAAGCATATTAAGAGTATTACCACCACCTACAACTACAGCATCCATATCCAACAAAATTTCTTCGAAACTCTTTTTGGTAGTGTAAGAGCTTATCCAGACTCTTAGCACGTATGGCTCTACATTAAGATCATGACATAATTCGTACCATCTGATTATTCCCCAAGAATTATCCGCGCTGGCAGTTGGTATAAAACATATTTTCGGTTTATCTTTCTCAGTTAAAGATGCGATGTATCGGATAAATTTTTTGTTAAGGCCCCCGCCGTAAACAAATATTGTCTGGTCATTTCTATGTGTATTCCGGCTGTACCCCGGAGAACTTACCAGAATAAGCAGTATTAAAATCAATAACAGCTTAATAATTTTTAAAAGTGTTTTTTGCGTAAAATTTATTTCAGATTTTAAATACATAGTATCCACCTTTCTGAAGATGGTTTTATCTTTGTCTGTTAATGAGCTAATAAAACTATGAAGTCCGAAATTGTTAAGATAATGATTATTAAAGTTATAAATTACATTGTAAAAATCAATGATTTTCCTGCATAAAATTTTAAATTTCAGCAGGGTTTTATTTTTACAGTAGAAATTAAGAGTTGTTATCTACGATCCACGAATTACACGAATTAACACGAATCTTGCAAAAGCCGGACACGGTTCCACGAATTCTCACGAATTAAAAAAAAGGAGATTTTTCCCGATTCTTATTATTATAGTTTTTTCTTAAAGAGAATCGGGATTAATAGATAACTGAGTGTGTGTTTTATATCTGAAAGTTGGATTAAGGAGACAGTGTTTTCTTTTTCTATAATAATCCCGATTCTGATTATCATAG
>QNDG01000082.1 GCA_003645915.1 Candidatus Zhuqueibacterota bacterium
CGAAATAAAAAAACTTATATCCAAGCTGGTTTTTAAAAATTCCGACACAGATCTGGCAAAAACAGCAATATACGCTTTGTGCCGTAATAATGAGCCCAAAACTGCAAAAATCCTGTTTAACATCATTAAAAATTCACCAGATCCTGAAATACAAAAAACAGCCTTGCAGGTTATAAGCAGATTTAACTGCCCGGGAGCATACAATTCTCTGTTTGAGAACATTGCAATTAATTCAAAAAATACTTCTACTGCAATTAGCGCGGTTATGGCTCTATATAAAAATAAAACAAACTCAATTGATAAAAACCTTATAAACATTGTAAAATCATCACATAATGCAGAAGTAAAATCCGAGGCAGTCAGACTGCTGTCAAGATCAAATAACCGCATAATTGCATCATTTCTCAGAGAAACTGCGCTCAATGAAAAAGATCAGGATGTAGCATGCACTGCTGTTTTAGGCCTGAAAAATATGCATCACTTTTTTAATGACAATGTTTTTCTCGAAATTCTAAGAAAAACAGAGTTTCCTCAAGTAAAAAAATGTTGTTTTATTGCACTTGCAAGAATAGGAGATAAAAAAGCTTTCCGTGCAATAGCAGCATACCTTAAAACAGAAAAAGACCCTCAAATAAGAAGGAATGCGATTTTGAATCTTATAAGTTTCAGACACGAGCCTGAACTGGTGCCTTTTCTCTTTTCCATTGCAAAAACAGATACTGATTTTAAAATGAGAAAGGTTGCTATTAATGCACTTGGCAGTATAAATTCTCCTGAGGCAAAAAGTGCATTAAGAGAATTATCAAAATAAAATACAGAGCAGGACAAAATATAGAAGTTATTAAGACCATGAAATTTTAAATAAAGCATATGCACCGCGTCAGGAATATGAAATTGAGAGACAAACACAGAAGTCACATTTATCAAAGTATGAATAAAATCATAATTTCCCGTCTTTTATTTAAAAATGGCTTATATGAAAATTTTTATGAATATTAACAGAAAATATTTCATACTTGCATTTTAACAAATAATTTTGTATAATTTCAGGGCGTGGTAATTATGGTATGTTTTAGAAATAGAGGATAAAATGGCTCGTAAATGTGACATATGCGGAAAAGGACCGATTGTAGGTAACAAAGTAAGCCATGCGCATAATCTTACAAAGCGCAGATGGGTTCCGAATCTGCAAAAGGTTAAGGTAATTGTAAATGGTACACCAAAAACACTAAGAGTTTGTACACAGTGCATCAGATCAGGTGCAGTAGAAAGACTATAATGTTAAAGTTTTAAAAGGCACTATTTTAATAGTGCCTTTTTTTATTCCCTCAAACATTCCCGCCAGACAATAAAAAAATTTCAAGGAGGTCAGTGATGAAAAACAGGTACAGACCCGTCAATCACTTTTCAGGTAATATATTTTTATTCTTTTTACTTATTTTAATGGTTCATACTCTTGTTTTTTCTCAGGAAGCCAAACGTGTTTTTTTCCAGGACGCAGATAAGGCTCTTCAACAGGCAAAAATGATAAATGCAAAAATCTATTCTCCCAAACAATTTGCAAAAGCTCAGGAATACTACAACAAAGCTGACAAAGGCTATTCTCAGGGCAAGAATCTGGAGACAATCAGAAAACAGATTAAACTAGCTACTGTTTACTTCTTAAAAGCAGTTGAAACCAGTAAGATTGTAAAAACCGAACTAAGTGAGTGTATTGCAGCAAGAAATGACGCCTTAGCTGCAGATGCTCCTGTGTTTAAAAAGGACAAATGGGATGAAGCGGAACATGAGTTTAACAATGCAGTAAAAGCCATTGAAGACGGAAATATTGAAAAAGGACGTAAATCCGGTAAAAAGGCAATGGATCTTTATAAAAAAGTTGAGCTTGAATCTATAAAGGCCCACTACCTTGATGAAGCTAAAAAACTGCTTGAGTTTGCCGATAAAAAAGATGTTAAAAAAAGAGCCCCTGAATCAATTAAAAAGGCCAAAGATTATATTATAAGAGCGGAAGATCTTCTTGCTCACAACAGATATGATACGGATCAGGCAAGACAACTGGCTCAGGAAGCTAAGTACGAAGCCGAGCATGCAATATATATCTCCGATACAATTAAAAAAATGGAACAGCAGAATAAAACCGTTGAATCTGTTATCCTTGATGCCGAGGCTCAGATACAGTTGATTTCCGACGCTCTTGATATGAAAGCAAGATTTCTGAAAGGATTCGGCGAACCTGTAGCAAAAATAATATCCCAGATTGAGCAACTTCAGAAAGACAATGAGAATCTTACTCAACAGCTTGAAGATACAAAGGAACAGGTAAAATCTCTGGACAGCCAGGTTATTCAAATGAAATCAAAACTCGGCGAGCTTAAGTCCAAAGAAGCGACTTTGTCTAAAATAATGGAAAAGCAAAAAGCTGCAAAAGATCAGTTCAATAAAGTAAAAGCTCTTTTTGCAGAAGACGAAGCAAAAGTGCAAAGAGTCGGAACCAATGTTACTATCAGACTCTATGGTTTAACTTTTAAGGTAGGAGCATCGGTTATAGAGCCAAAATATTTCGGACTTCTCGGCAAAGTGAAAAAAGCAATAGCAGTTTATCCCGGATGTAAAATAAAGATTGAAGGACACACTGATTCATGGGGAAACGACGCTCATAATCTGAAACTTTCTACAGAAAGAGCAAATGCTGTTAAACAGTATCTAATCTCCAGTTCGGAGATTGAAGAAAGCAGAATTACATCTATCGGATACGGTGAATCAAAACCAATTGCAACGAATGAGACTAAACAGGGAAGAAAAAAGAACCGCAGGATTGATATAATTATCATTCCTTCTGAATAAACTTATAATAAATATATTTTATCACAAACCGCCGGAAAACAGAAAACAATCATTTTTTTATATCCCGGCGGTTTTTTTATTGTTTTTCCATAAATTTTCAGTGGATTTATTTAATATTAGTTAATTTTTACGAAAAATTCGATAAAGACTTGACATTTCAACTAATTATTACTATATTAAAAAGTATATAAATCAGATATATTCTTTCTGGATTTCCCGGTTGTTACAATATTAATATTTCCGTCTCTTCTGTAGTGATTTCTGAAAAGTGCAAATATTCCGTTCCTGTCTGATTACCTGATGGTTAATTGATACAATTTCATTGAAAATAAGAATTTTACAGTAAAAATAATTTCTGATATTTAAATATCGGAGAGATTATATGATCATTGGTCATAATCCTGTAATAATGAATATCAAAAAAATTGTACGAGAGGTATCACAGCATGATTCCACTGTTTTGATTATTGGAGAAACAGGCTCGGGAAAAGAATTCATTGCAAGAGAAATTCACAGAAGAAGCAGAAGAAGAAATAAACCTTTTGTTGTTTTGTCATGCAAAGATCTTGATATAACTATTAGGCAGGAAGATATTCTGGGGAAAATTGAGGAAGATGCAAACGATATACTGAGAAAAACAGGCATATTTGAGCAGGCAGGTAAAGGCACTCTCTTTCTTGCAGATGTGCATGAAGCTCCACCGTTCTATCAAAAAGAGTTTATATCAATGTTTTCGCAGAATAAATATTTACGAATCGGGAGCTCTTCTTTTACAAAAATTGAGTTCAGAATAATAGCTGGTACATCCTGTAAACGCCTCTCAAAAAATGAGGATTTCAGGCAGGATCTTTACGAGTTTTTAAGCAATGTTACTATCTCGGTTCCTCCTTTGAGAAAGAGAAGACAGGATATTCCCCTGCTTGTAACTCACTTTATTAAGGTCTTTACAGACGTGAATAAAAGAAAATTTCCACCAATGCCTTCTCATATTTTTGAATCTCTAATGGAATATTCGTGGCCGGGGAATGTAAGTGAACTTAAAAATACAATCCGGAATCTTGTTTTAATGTCGCCTGACGGTGAACTTTCTACGGAATATCTGCCGTTTGAAATAAAAAAGCACCCTCTTGAATATATTAAAAACTACAAACTTAAGGATGCTGTTGCAGAAGTTGAAAAATTTCTGATAAGAAAAAATCTCAGCCGGTTTTCCGGAAATCAGTCAAAAGCAGCAAAAGCAATAGGTATTTCGGAAGCAGCTTTCAGGTATAAAATGAAAAAATTCGGTATTACAAAAAATAACTATTGAGGCCACACTTCTTCAAGATTACTGTATTTAATCCACCCTACTTTACCGTCCTTTAACACTATCTCTGCCCAATTGTCCCGTAAGCTTTCAATTTTTACCACAGTCCCGCTGTGCAGAGTAAAAAGAGTGACTCCTTCTTCAGAGCTGGGAGTGCTCTGAACTTCAACTTTTTCTGCAGTAATTACAGCACGCCTGTTTTTCTTTTGAGATTGAACTTGTGCAAACATGCTAAGAATTGAAATAATTAATATTGACAAGGACACAGCAAGTGCCGGCCTGCAGATCCTTTTTATACTCTGCTGCCTCAGAACAATCAGCAGTACAATAAATATTGACGCAATAACATAGAAAATACTGCTGATAATGATAAGAGCCTTTTGAGGCAAAGCAAAAACTATATTGTTGAATATTCTGACAAGAAAAAATTCAGGCATAGGAGTTATTTTGTCAACTACTCTTAAACCTGCAAGTTTCAGGTTCTGTTTTAAAGCAGGATCTCCAGGTATGTATTTTTTTGCCCTCTCATAATTTAAAATTGCACGGGCAATATCTCCTTTTCTGTAAAAACAATTTCCAATATTATAGTAAAGCTGCCCGCTCTCATAACCTTCGTTAATTATTTTCTGGTAACAAAGAAGCGCGCTGTCAACCTTGCCCTTTGCATAAAAATTATTTCCTTTTGTGAAAAGGTCCGGAATCTCTTCAGAATAGACCTGTGAAAAAATTAATCCGGAAAAAACTACAAAAATCAATAAAACTGTTTTTATATTCATACGCTCCATTATTATATTTCCCTGTTTAATAGATCTATTGCATCTTCAGCACGTTTTATAAATGATTTCATTTCATCGTGAGTACTTGTCTCAGGACTGAATCTCTTTATATCGCAGATATTTACACACTCAAAATACTCATTAATTGTTTTTTCACTAACTCCGAGTTTTTTAAGTTTCTCTTTTACGTCTTTTGTAATCAGTCCTGCTTCAGGTATGTTAAGTTTATCTGCAACAAAACCAATAAGAGCCTTACCTGCTTCTGCGTAAAATTCCTTTCCTCGCTCTTCGTCCATAACCTTTCTTGCATCTGCAAGCCGTTTTTTTGCCATTTTGCTGGAACGCTTGTTTCTTGCATAGGCCTGATCCGTCATCATCTTATCCGCATGTCTTCTGTAAATCACTGCGGTTGTGATACTTAAAACAGGAAATAACATTAGTATTAAAAACCACAGATTTGAAAAAACAGGTTCTGGTTTAGCAGGATAAAATCTGCTGCATTCTGTTTTAATAAATCTGATATCTTTATCAACAAGCATTACTTCTTCTTTTGTCAATCCAGTATGAGCAGCGCTGTCAAATTTCTTATTGCTCTTTTTAACATTCAGAATAATCTGTTTCGTTGAAAGCAGTTCATACTTGTTTTTTGCCGGATTAAAAACAGATAATTTTACAGCCGGAAGTTTTTTTATCCCGGGTTTTCTCGGTATTAAAACATACTCAAATGTCTTTGTTCCGTGTACAATTCCTGATGTAAAAGAGACATTTTGAGTAACTTTCGGAGGATAGACCTCAAAATCATCGGAAAATTTTATCTTGGGCTCTGGAAGAGTCTTTAAATTACCGCTTCCTTTAACTATAAATTTGAATGTTACAGCTTCATTTGTTGAAACATAATTTTTATCCACAGAAGCGGAAATAACATAGTTGCCTACAATTCCTGAAAAATCAGCAGGTTTTTGCTGCTGCGGCAGAGGTTTAACACTGATTTTCAGAGGTTTTGATGCAATACTCTTATTAATCTGTCTGCCGAACGGGTCGTCAAAAAAACTGTCAAAAATATCATTAGATCTTCTTTTTACTCTGACACTGCACACAATAACCATGGGTTCCAGAACTTTGTCCCCTGCAGACATGGGGAAAAGAGCCATCTCTTTAATAGTTGCAACTGTGTAACGTACTCCGTTTATTACTTCGGTTTTTGTAACAGGACGGGAAGCATTCTTTGTAAAATCCTCAACCCAGAAACCTGTTGTTTCCGGTAATTTCTGAAAACCGAAAGAGGTAACATCAACCCTTGTATAAATTTTATATGTAAGAACCAGCGGTTCATTTACATACACCTTGTGTTTATTGGGAATCACTCTTAAATACAAATCTTTTGAAGAGATCATACTGCTGTTTGATCTGCTCCTGTTCTGCGGTCTCTGCGTTGAGCCTGAGGATTTTACTATCTCAATATTTATTGAACCTGTACTGTATGTTTTTCCACCTGCCTTTACTTGTACAGGATTTATGGTAAATTTGCCCTCTTTTATTGCCTGATATTGATACTGAAGAGTTTTTGTAACTGACATTTTCCCGTTTATAATCTGTACGCTTCTTGATGAACCGCTTCCGAGAAATGCTGCAAATGCGCTTAGATCCGGCAGGTCTGGCTGTCCGGATTTTTGTGAATCTTTGCCTGATATTTCAACAAACAGAGTAAACTGATCCCCGTTCTCAATAATATTTTTATCAACATAACTTTTTACCTGCAGCTGCGCAAAAAGCGGAGAAGAGCTTAAAACAGCTGCGTAAATACCGATAATAAATAATTTTTTAAAAAATCTTTTCA
>QNDG01000083.1 GCA_003645915.1 Candidatus Zhuqueibacterota bacterium
GCTAATGGCTTTAATTACAACAATTTACAGAAAATCAAATTTTAGAACTAAGTTTTTATTAATGTGATGGTTTAGAGCTTAATACTCAGTTTTATGAATTATTCAGGTTAGAAACGACGGTTATTATCTACGAATCTGTCCACGAATTACACGAATTAATCCACGAATCAGGCAGCAGCCGGACACGTCAATCAAAAGCCGAACGTTGTTGATAAGAATTACTTAAAAAAGGATTAGTTTTAAATATACTGAATTTTATCAGTACGACTGGAAGTTAAATTATCATATATAATTGTGTAGGTTCCCTGATTTCAGAGTTTTTTTATGCTTTGTGTGTCCGTTTAATATAACAGGTATGAGATGATGTTTTTATTAATTTATACTGTTTAAGTGATATTGTTAGGAAGTATTTATCTTGCTTTACAATGAAAATAATTAAGAAAATAAGAGATGGATATATTTTTCTTGCATTTTATTGATATTTTATATATAATTAATTCAGTATAATTGATAAGACGTCAGGAAGGGGGATCAAATGAATAATTATTCCAACAGAACTTTACTCAGCCTTTGTTTAATTGTTATTTTTATTCCTGCTTTGTTATGGCCTCAACAACAAGATTATATTTTATTGAAAAACGGCGACAAATTATATGGCAGAATACAAATATCTAGTTTAAGCCAGCCGGATTTGCTGATCACTTACAATGATTCCTGCAAGTATTATTTAAGTGAAATAAGCAGGCTTCAGATAAATGGAGAGTTTTATCATGTTTTAAACATCCCGCAATATTATTTCAGAGAGAAATTCTTTTTTAGAAATGTATTAATAAAAAGAATCAGGAATAATAAGATAGGCATCTTTACAAAAGAGATATTCAAACATACTTCTCAGAGCTATGATTATTTTCAAAAGCCAAACAATTCCATAACCAAAGTAAATTATGAGAATTTAAGAAAATCTCTTTGTGATAATAAAGAAAGTATGAAAGTTTTAAACAGAGTAAAAGTTTTAAATGTTATGAAATACTCACTTATATTAAGCGGGGCTTTAATATCAATATATGGTTATACAAAGTCACGAGTGGAACCAATAGATAGTTCGTCACCTGATTACCCTGCTGCACCGGGGGAAAAGACAAGGTTTAAAATCAGTCCGATAGTCTGGTATGGAATGGTTGTATCATTGAGCAGCTTTGTTCCTCATGTTTATGAAAGAAAAGGGCTGAATGAAGCATTAAACTATTACAATAATTTTTAAGTAATTGTTCAATATACAGTATTCTTTTTCTATCCAATCCTTTACAAAGGCAATGAAAAAGCAGAATATTATCCGGGATCTCTGTAAGCGGAGTGATAATATCCCATCGTAAAACAATCGGAATACAGGGGAAATTTTAATTTTTAATGGAATCATTTTATTTTTTGGATAAACCGCATTCATCTGAAACCATTGTATGTAAAATAGTATGTTTCCGGTAGTGTAAAATCAGAATTATTTTCCTGTTAGCATTTGTTTTTAAAGAAAATATTTTTATCTTTCAATAAATTAAATTTCATAATTTTGTATCGTATTAAAAAGAGTGCACTGTTTTACATCTCAGAAGGAGGAAGTTATGGCTTCTGTTCAGAAAGAACGATCTTTTTTTCATCCGTCGGGAAGACCTTTCAGATTTACAATACTGGCGTTTGCATCCCTTCTTACTTTTGGCAGTTATTTTGCATATGATATAATCGGAGCAGTCGCTCCAAGTATAATTGAAGATATGGGAGCAGCAAGAGGCACAGTAGGTACGATGTACACCATGTATTCAATTGCTGCAATCCTGTCTGTTTTTATCGGAGGATTACTGATTGACAGGCTTGGAACACGAAAAGCAAGCCTGATTTTTTCGTCATTTGTTTTTGTCGGAGCAGCTGTTGTGGCTTTTGCTCCCAATCTTGCAATGCTCTTTTTCGGCAGATTTATTTTCGGGGCAGGTTCGGAACCCCTTGTAGTGGCACAAAGCGCTATACTTGCAAGGTGGTTCAAAGGAAAAGAACTGGCTCTCTCCTTTGGTGTGGCTTTAACTGTAAGCAGGCTGGGAACTCTGTTCAGTTTTAATACAGGAGAACTCATTGCAAGCCATTTCGGAGGTTATAAATATGCGCTTATTGCTGCGGTGCTGTTCTGCTCTGTTTCCTTAATTGCAAATATTTTATATGTATTTCTTGACAGAAAAGGCGAGAAAATTCTTCAATTGGAAGAAGATGCAGAAGCTGCAGGAGATAAAATAGTTTTAAGTGACATCAAAAAATTCAAGCCCAGTTTTTGGTATGTAACAATGCTGTGTGTGACTTTTTACTCTGCAATTTTTCCGTTTACAGCACTCTCAACGGATTTCTTTGCAAACAAGTGGGGTATTGCAAGAGTAGCTGAATCATCAGGAGGTTTTCTTGCTCAGGTATTCAATAATTTCCTGCACATGTTCAGTACTGCAGGAGGCATTACTTCAATAATTATTTTTACTTCAATGATTGCTGCACCGTTTGCGGGCCATCTTGTTGATAAGGTAGGTAAAAGGGCTACTTTAATGATTGTAGGCTCATTAATTATGATACCAAGCCATCTTCTGATGGGAATAACAAAAATATATCCGGCAATTCCAATGATGAGTCTTGGAATAGCATTTGTTCTTGTACCTGCGGCAATGTGGCCGTCGATTCCTCTTATTGTTGAAAAGAAGAGAGTGGGGACAGCATTTGGTTTGATGACCATGATCCAGAATATTGGACTTGGATTATTCCCGTTCCTGAACGGAAAGCTGAGGGATCTGACCCATTCCTACACTTCAAGTATGGTGATGTTTGCATCACTGGGGCTGTTTGGCCTTGTCTTTGCCATTCTTTTAAGACGTGCAGATAAAAAAGAAGGCGGAGTACTGGAATCATAGTTTTGTAATAATTTCGGAGGCTCTGTTAGAATGAAGAAAAACAGAGAGGACAGCAGGGAAAAATCAGCAGGTCTGAACCTTATTTCAGTCCTGAAAAAAGCGGATGTTGAGACAACCGCATTGATTATTGTTTCTACAATAGTTTTGACTGCATGGGTCTATTACGGAAAACAGGATGCTTTTTACAGGTTCTTCCCCGGTATACAGAATCTGAAAAGCGCTGATTTTTATGCGACGATTTACGAATATGTATCTGCGTTTATTTTAATGTTTGTCCTGCCTCTTGTTTTGGTAAGTGTAATTACCAAAACAAATATCAGAGAATACGGATTAAGGGCGGGGAATGTAAAATACGGCCTGCGATTTGTGGCAATAGCTTTGCCTGTTGTTGTTTTAATTGCATTTCTGGGATCAATGGATAAGACTATGATTAATGAATATCCATTGGCAAAGAGCGTTATAGGCAGACCGGGTATGTTTGTTGTTATTGAATTTTTCTATCTTATTTATTATATAAGCTGGGAGTTTCTGTTCAGAGGAGTTATGCTATTTTCAGTTGAGAGAGTTTACGGCCCTGTAGCTGCAATACTGGTTCAGCTTATTCCGTCTGCACTTGTTCATATAGGCAAACCTGCAAGTGAGAGTTTCGGAGCAATTATAGGCGGGCTTATTTTCGGGTATCTGGCGATTCGCACAAGATCGTTTATCTATCCCCTTATTCTGCATGCCTGCCTTGGTATTTTTACAGATTTATTCACCATGCTACAGAGGTTAAATTTAATATGAGAGCACTTGTTACAGGAGCAAACGGTTTTGTGGGAGCCGCGCTGTGCAGACTCCTTTTGGATAAAGGCTGGCATGTAAAAGGACTTGTCCGCAAAACAAGCGATCTTTCTCTGCTTGAGGGAATGAATGTTGAGAAAGTGTACGGATCTTTGCATGATAAAGAATCTTTAAAAACTGCAACTGATTCTGTTGATGTTGTTTTTCATGCTGCAGCAAAGGTAAGCGACTGGGGTACTCTGGAAGATTTCAGAAAGGTTAATGTGGAAGGCACAAGGAATCTTATAGAAAGTTCCGTTGAATCCAGAGCAGGGAGATTTGTGTACATCAGTTCTGTGGCTGTGCATAATTTTACCGGAGCAAAAAACATGAACGAGAATTCACCTCAGTTTAAAACAAGACACGCTTACTGCCAGTCAAAAAGAGAGGCGGAAGCTCTGGTGTTACAGTATCAGAAAAACCGATTAATTGATGTTACAATTATAAGACCGGGTGATATATACGGACCCGGCGACAGAACCAGTCTGCTTAAGATGCAAAAGATGTTAAAAAACGGTATGATGGGCCTTATTGGCGGGGGCAGAAAACTGGGTGCATTTACATATGTTGAAAATCTTGTGCACGGTATTTTCCTCGCAGGAACCAAAAAAGAGGGCATAGGAAAAACTTATGTCATAACAGACGGTGTGGAAATGACATGGAAAGAGTATTTTTTAAAACTTACAAAAGCCATAGGTGTTCCCGGGCCGAGATTTTCGTTAAGCCCTTTTTTAGCGTGGGGTATATCATATTCACTTGATTTCCTATACAAAGCTCTGAGAATTAAAACACGCCCCCCCTTGACTGTTTACCTTGTAGATCACCTGACTCATGATTTTCATTTCAGCATAGAAAAGGCAAAGAATGAGCTTGGGTATGAACCTGTTTTTTCGGTAGATGAAGCAGTGTCCCGCACAGCACAATGGTTTAACGAAGTTACAAATAATTAAGAAAGCGGTAAAAACTGACAGACGCATATGCTTAAGAATCAAGAAAAACTGCTGCGACAAATAGGTGAAATTGCAGATTTATATAATGTAAAAGTGTTTGCTGTCGGCGGATTTATAAGAGACATGCTTTTATCAAAAAGTACAGATGAGATAGATTTTATGGTTCTCGGAGACGGGCCGGCATTTGCATCTGTTGCTGTAAAAAAAATGAGGGGAAGAGGGCTAGTAACTTTTCCGCAATACGGTACTGCTAATTTTATATCGGGGGATTTTAAATTTGAGTTTGTGAGCGCCAGAAGAGAAGTTTACAGGGAGAATTCCAGAAATCCTGATGTGGAGATAAGTGATTTTGAGACTGATATTAAAAGAAGAGATTTTACCGTAAACACACTTGCAGCAAGAGTAACCTCAGAAGGCCTTGGCGAAATTATTGACATGTTTAACGGGAAAAGGGATATTGAGCAGAAAATAATCAGAACTCCACTTGATCCTGAAACCACGTTTGCAGATGATCCGTTAAGAATTATGAGAGCTGCAAGGTTTGCAAGCCAGCTTGGATTTACTATAGAAGAGAACACATTAAAAGCAATGGAATCTCAAAAGGAGAGACTTTCCATAATTTCACAGGAGAGAATTACCGATGAATTAATGAAAATTCTTTCACATAAAAAACCTTCTGTTGGATTGAATATCCTGTATAGTACCGGAATTCTTGCAATTATTTTTCCTGAACTTACTGAACTGGTAGGAGTTGAGCAGATTGAAAAATATCATCATAAGGATGTATTTGAGCATACACTAAAAGTAGTTGATAATATTGCGCTTGTAACTGATAATCTGAACCTGCGATTTGCAGGGCTGGTTCATGATATCGGAAAACCAAGAGTAAAAGAATTTGTTGAAGGCACAGGATGGACTTTTCACGGGCATGAAATTGTCGGAATGCGTATGCTTCCGAAAATATGCATGAACCTGAAACTTTCCAGAAGTATGTGTAAGTATGCCCAGAAACTGACAAAACTTCACATGCGCCCTGTTCATCTTGTTGGGGAGGAAGTAACGGATTCTGCAATCAGAAGACTTATTGTTACTGCAGGTGAAGATCTTGATGATCTTATGATTCTCTGCAGAGCTGATATTACTTCAGGAAATCCTGCGCGGGTTAAAAAGCATTTAAGCAATTTTGATTATGTCGAAAGAAGGATAGAAGAAGTTAAAGAAAAAGACAAGCTCAGAGAATTTCAGTCTCCGGTTAGAGGAGAAGAAATCATGAAAGTTTGCGGGCTTAAGCCCGGGCCTATGGTGGGGATTCTGAAAAAAGCAATTGAAGAAGCAATTCTTGACGGAAAAATTCCCAATGATCACGATGCTGCATATGAGTATTTGCTTAGTATTAAAGACCAATTTTTAAAGAAGTAAAAGCAAGTAAAATTTTAAAACAATTATTTTATAAACGAATAAAAAAGACAGAATATTTATTTTTAAAGCGTGTTTATTGTATAAACAGGTAAATTTTATTCTGTACTGAGAGTATAAAATATTTTATACGTCAAATATAGTGTGAAAAAATAAGGGGGAATATATGAAAAACTTTACCCGTTTTGTTTTCTTCTTATGTTTAGTACCGGTTTTTATTTTTTCTCAGGTTTTAAAAGTGGATATGGGCAAGGTGGATGAGGTGGAATTCATAGGACTTGAGCAGTGGACACCGCAGATGGTTCTTGATTCTCTTACTAATTGTTCTGACAGCACATGTTTTAAAGATGGAACATTTAAAATTTACTGCAATTACTGTATTAAAGACAGACTGCCATTTGCTTCTGTCCATGCACAAACTTTTCTTAAGAAAGACAGGAAATTAAAAGTAGTTATCTTTGCAGTAGAGCCACAGTATAAAAGTATTTTAAAATATACTAAACTGCCAGTTGAATCAAAGAATAAGGATAAAAGATGGTCTAAGCTGGATACTGCAGTCCATGATATGGATTTAAGCTTACAGGCCGTATTGCAATTTTATTATGTTCTTGCAGAAGCAGGCAGAGATTCAGTAAAAGCCA
>QNDG01000084.1 GCA_003645915.1 Candidatus Zhuqueibacterota bacterium
ATCGTCTGAAGCTTTCCATGAATCCGGATCAAGGTCTGTTACATAAGTACCGCCAAAAGCCAGATTTTTTATCATAAACATATTTGATTTGTAAAGAGGCCGGACAAAAGCTCTGCCACCTACAACTTCAAATCTTCCCAGATTGTTTGTAAATGTCTCAAAACCAAAAACACCGAGATCCAGATCACAAGCCATTCCAAGTTTACGCATATCATAATTAATCTGGTTATTGTAATAATTCATTATAAGTCCGTGTCCCAGGGTTCCTGCGTTTATAGCCCCTACTCTGGCGTAAAAAGAATCTCCCTTGTATCCGTAACGAAGGTAGCGGATAATACGCGCGTAATCTGCTTTTGTATCCCAGTCCTGAGATCGGATTTTCCCTGTATTTACATTGTACAGCAGATTCAATCCCAGACCAATTCCGAATTTCCCGATTGAAATATCAGGTTGAAAACTAATCTGATAATATGCCTGATTGTCAATCCACGTTATTCCTATACCGCCGTCTAATTCATTGGTATCTCCTGTGGGATAGTACCCGGACCACTGAGCTGATCCCACACTCCAAAACAACATACACAACAAAACTATCAACGCAATCTTTTTCATTGTACCCTCCTGTAGTTTCTGTCAGGATGCTTCTGTTTACGCATCCCTTACAAGGCTGCTGCGAAATTCCATAAGAGTTTCAATAACCTGCTCAGGGTCAGTTAATGAAAATACTTTACCTCTTAATCCGGCGCTGTTCCTCATACCTTTCACGTACCAGCCTATATGTTTGCGCATCTCTTTAACTCCTCGCTCCCTGCCCAGCATTTTAACGGCAAGATTAAAATGGCTGATGCAAATATCTATTTTCTCAGGGTCTTCCGGTTCAGGTATAATCTCTTTTTCAGAGAGCAAAGCGTCAATCTGACGAAAAATCCACGGTTTCCCGAAAGCCCCTCTGCCAACCATAACAAAATCACACCCTGTCTGTAAAATCATTCTTTCTGCAGATTCCGGATCAGTAATATCGCCGTTGCCGATAACAGGAATTGAAACAGCCTGTTTTACATCTTTAATAATATTCCAGTCCGCTCTGCCGCTGTACCCCATACTTCTGGTCCTTGCATGAACAGTTACAGCTTCCACTCCTGCCTGCTCAAGAAGTTTTGCAGCTTCCACCGCATTTATTGAATCTGCATCCCATCCGCTTCTGATTTTTGCAAAAACAGGAACTGAAACAGCCCCCACGACCTTAGAAGCTATCTCATACATTGTATCAAGATCTTTTAAAAGAGCAGCACCTGCACCCCGTTTAACAACTTTTTTAACAGGGCATCCGAAATTAATATCTATTAAATCAGGTTTGTACTTTTCAACAAGTCTGGCAGCCTGTTCCATAACTGCAGGATCACTGCCGAAAATCTGAAGCCCGAACGGCCTCTCATCATCAAGTATCTCACAAAGTTTCTCAGTTCTCGGGCTGGCATATAAAAGTCCGTCACTACTGATAAGCTCGGAAAACATCAGGCCAACGCCAAATTTCTTTACTGTTAATCTGAATGCACGGTCTGCAGCTCCTGCCATTGGCGCAAGCATTGACCTTGTATCAAGCCTTAAATTACCAATATTCATTATGTTTAATATACTCAACTAACCTGTTATGTGCAAGTTTTTAATAAGTCCCTGATATCCACACTCACATAAAAATTGTCCTCTTCTCTATGCTAATAAAAAAACCGAAAACAACATCTATTTTACAGATTTATAAACAATCTTTCCTCCTACAATTGTATATACAACTTTTGCAGTCAGAATCTCTTCCGGAGCAACTTTAAGAATGTTTTTATCAAGAACAACAATATCTGCAAACATGCCCTTTTTTAACACTCCCTTTTTGTCCTCCATAAATTCTGCAAATGCCGGGCCTGTTGTATAATTTAAAATCGCTTCATGCACAGACAGTCTCTCCTCAGGGAACCATCCTTCCGGAGGAAATCCTGTTGTATCCCGTCTTGTAACTGCCGCGTATATGCTTACAAGCGGATTTAAGGGCGCTACAGGCCAGTCAGTACCAAAAGCAATGGCAGCTCCGCTCTGCCTTAGACTGTTCCACGCATACGCATATCTGCACCTTCTTTTCCCGATAAATTTTTCCGCCCAGTGCATATCATCAATACAGTGAAAAGGCTGCATTGATGCTATTACACTTAGTTCTCTGAACCTTGTGATATCATCTTTTATAAGCACCTGCGCATGTTCTATTCTGTGCCTTGAATCCCTCTTTCCGTTGATTTTCTGAGCATACTCATAAGCGTTCAGAACCATATTATTAGCTTTTGTTCCTATTGCATGAATCCCCATCTGAAATCCTCTTCTGTCTGCTTCAGCTACAAGGGTATTCAGTTCATCCTGAGTATACTGGGGTAGCCCTGTTGTTACAGGACTACCGAGATACGGTTCAAACATTGCCGCACTTCTCGCTCCAAGACTTCCGTCAGCAAAGGCTTTTAACAAACCGAATCTCACATAAGGGCTGTTATATTTTTTCCGCAGCTTCTCACACCTGTCGAATCCTGTTTCAACAGGAACCATTTCTGTTATTCTGCATGTAAGGTCATCGCTTTTTTCAAGACTTTTATAAATTTCAAACATCTCAGCAGAAGTGTTTTCCTGTACACTTGTTATTCCCAGTCTCCTGAACTCTTTAAGAGCAAGTTTTACAGCCTCTGTTTTATGCTCTCTGTCAGGCTCGGGAATGTACTGAGAAACCAATTCCATTGCACTCTCTTTTAAAACACCTGTAGGTTCTCCGGTTTTTACATCTCTTACTATCTCACCGCCCGGAGGATCAGGTGTATCCTTTGAAATATGAGCAATACGGAGCGCTTTGGAATTAACAAGAACAGCATGTCCGCAGATTCTTCGGAGATATATTGGTATGTCAGGCGCAACTGCATCAAGAAATCTTTTTGTAGGCCACTTTTTATCTTTAAAGAGGTTCTGATCCCATCCTCTTCCAAGTATCCAGCCTCCGGGTTTTGTTTTTCTTATTTGATTTGCAACCCTTCTTCTGAAATCTCTCAGGGAAGTAACACCTGTAAGATCCACCTCCATCATGCTTAATCCGCCGCTTAAGAGGTGCAGATGAGCATCATTAAACCCTGCACATGCGAACCTGCCTTTTAAATCAATAATCTCGGTTTCAGGGCCTTTTAATTTTAAAATATCCTGCAACTCCCCTGCTGCAAAAATTTTATCCCCGCTTACTGCAAGAGCATTAACCACGCCTTTATCAGTTCCTGTAAAAATCACACCATTCTTCAGAATCATATCAACAGAAGGATCTCTTTTACTGCAATTACTAAGCACCGATAGAACCAGCATAATAACCCCTGAAAATTTAATAATCTGATTAAACATCTTAACACCTCTCTCCATTAAAAATCTTCCGATTTGTCTATAACTTGCCCCAGTCTCCTGACAGCAAAATATTCAACAGCAAAACTCAATAAAATCAACACACAAACTGAAAGTATATAATACAAACCGCCTCTGTAGATAAATTTCCCCGACACTACGTAAAGGATTAACACAGGTACAGTGTAGAATATCATCCCAAGAGAACGGGACCTTTGCCCTCTTACACGTTTTTTTGAAAACGGGAAATCTTTAACAAGAAAAAGCCCGAGACACAGTGACAGCACTCCGAATACAAACATTACAACTATCTGCAAAAATGCGTGAAAAAACCTTATCCGTAAAAGATACACGGCAAATACAACCAGATAAACAGGAACAAGTACTCTTGAAAGAATTACTGCATTAGCTCCTCTGTATAGTTTCCCGGGGTTCCGCATCGGTGAAATTTTAAACACCCATGCACCTTCCCAGTCTGTAGAATACTGTATGAAATTTATAAAAGCAAAAACAATAAATATTGAAAACATAAATGCATAAGAAAATCCTGTACCGGATTCTTTAATAAATGGATCTGTCATAGTTCCGTCAAAATAGGACATTAACGCGGAAGCTGCAACAATAGCGCTGAGTGATAATATGCCCGCTTTTACACTTCTGTCTCTTTTTATCATTAACATGGTAAGAAAATACCCGGCCTTAGTCTCACTGCTCTTTCCAAAACCGGCTTTTTGAGAAACAGTACCTGGCTTAACAGAAACAGATTCGCTCTCTTTTAACTTTTCCGACAAATATCCTGCGCCTGCTGCGGAAAATTTCATTCCCCCTGTAAAAATTACAATAATTGAAGCAATCACACCTGCGAAGCTTGCATAAATAATAAACAAATCCGGGTTTTTACTGAAAATCTCAGTAAATCCTGTAAACCAGACTGACGGTGCAAGTAAGAACCAGAGGGATACATCATTAAAACCTGACTGCAGTACACGGGGATCAATCCGGGGTATAAGCTGATAAACCAGAAAAATCACAAGAGTAAAACCAACCTGCATATATGTTATAAATTCCTTAAGTTTTACAGCAGAAATTCTCTGCAGCAGCAATGTATAGAGAATTACAACAAAAAAACCTGTAACCAGACTTGAAACAGAAGCCGAAAAAAACAGCAAGAAAGGATAAATTACCGTGCTTTCGTTAAGAAAAAACGCAATTGCGCCCGGCAGAAACGTAAGGCTTGCAGATAGAAGAGATATATAAATTACAAAATTGGCTAATTTCGCAGCGCTGAACGTTTTTGAATGTACAGGCCTGTACCCGATAATTTCCATATCATCAGGATTTATCAATATGATGTCAAATTCATGAAGAACCGCAAAAAACACCATTACCATTGTGTAACTTATGACAAAAAAAGCATAAACCTGAGTTGAGGCTCCTTTTGTTAAGAGAGAGAGAGCCAGAAAAAAGCCAAACCAGCCGTAAACAACAAAGGGTAAAAGAGCCTGGGGAATCAATCTCTTTTTTGTATTCTGTGGTGCGGACCGCGGCCTGAAATCAAGTTTCAGGTGCAGCTTTAACAGCGCAACAAACTGCTGCCTGTCTATCCCGAATAGTTTTGAAGAATCCGGCATAGTCTAATTCCCCTGGTTGTTAATACTTTTTGAAAGAGCTGCAACTGCAGAGCCCACATCTCCTGCATCGGTTAACTGTCTAAAAACATCTTCAAGTGAAGATTGTTTTGTCATATTCTCCAGCTCATTTACTGAGCCGTCACCTATTATTCTTCCCTTATCAATAATAACAACCCTGTCGCAGAGTTTTTCCACAACTTCAAGAATGTGAGAACAGTAAAAAATTGTTCTTCCCTTATTTGCCATATCTCTTAAAAGCTCTTTGAATTTAAGTACTGTTGTAGCATCCAATCCGCTCAGAGGCTCATCAAGAAAAAGCACAGAAGGATTGTGGATTAAAGCTGACGTTATAACAACCCTTTGCTTTTCTCCTTTTGAAAAGGAAATCATTCTTGTGTGAATCTGGTTTTCAAATCCGAAAAATTTTGCAAACTCATTAATACGTTTTTCAAGTATTTCTTGCTCAACATTGTACAGAGAACCTGTAAACATAAGATATTCATAAGGTGTAAGGCTTTTGTACAATTTGCCTGACTCGGGGACATAACCGATACTTTTTTTCACTTCAAAAGACTGAGTTATAATATCAAACCCGTTAATCCACGCTTTACCTGCATCAGGTTTCAGCATTGTAGTCAGCAGTTTCACTGTTGTGGTTTTTCCTGCACCGTTAGGCCCCAGATATCCGCAGATCTGTCCGTCAGGGATTTGGAGTGTTATATTGTCTACTGCTTTTAAAGAACCGAAATTTTTACTCAGATTTTCAAGTTTAATCATTTAAAATACCCTTTTTCATAATGTTCGGTCTGTCTTCAACCTGCCCGCTTAAACAAAAATTGAACGGGATAAATCTTCAAACCTCTCAAATGCAAGCTCTATTAATTTTGTAATTAAATCCGTATATGAAATACCTGTTTTTTCCCAAAGCACAGGATACATACTGATAGGCGTGAATCCGGGAATTGTATTTATCTCATTAAGAAATATTTCATTTTTTTCAGAATCAAACAAAAAATCCACTCTTGCCATACCTGCGCAGTCAATAGCAGAAAAAGCCTTTTTTGCAAGAGCCTGAACTCTCTTTGACACCTCTTCAGTAATATCCGCCGGAGCTATTGTTTTGCTGTCCTTGTTCTGATATTTTGCGTCGTAATAATAGAACTCATTCCCTGGAATAATTTCTCCGACAACCGATGCTTCAGGATAATCATTTCCCAGTACTGCGCACTCAAGCTCTCTGGCGTTTACAGCTTTTTCAGCAAGAACTTTTCTGTCGTACATTGCTGCCTTTTCCACTGCATCGTCCAGATCTTCCTTACTTTTAACTTTTGAAATACCAATGCTTGAGCCTGCATTTGCAGGTTTTATAAAACAGGGGAATCCTATTTCTTTTTCCACAGCGTTTATAATTACGGAGCGGTTTTTTATCCAGCTTTTTCTCAAAAACCACATAAAGTCAACAGCTGGCAGATTTTCCTGAAGAAATATCTCTTTCATCAAAACCTTATCCATACCTTTTGCCGAACCTGCTGTACCTGCGCCTACAAAAGGAATTCCTGACATCTGAAGCATCCCCTGAATAGTGCCGTCTTCTCCGAAAGGCCCGTGCAGAACCGGAAAAACAACGTCAATATCAAGTTTTTCCAGTGAACCGTTTTCATAAATAAGAAACCCCGGATCAGAGGGATTCCGTA
>QNDG01000085.1 GCA_003645915.1 Candidatus Zhuqueibacterota bacterium
ATCCTGAACCTCATCTTCATTCAGATTTTTTATCTGTTTCCCGATTATAACTCCGAGTTCAGCTTCGTGGTCAACCCTTGTGTCAAGCCACGACGGTATTACAATGTTTTCATTGTGTCCGATGATTGCGGACGGTGCTTTTGCAAAAAACAAAGGCTTATCAGGAACTTTGTGATCAAGTTCTTTGACATGAGCCTTGTAGTTTCTTCCTATACATATAATTTTTGAGGGTCTTGCAACCGGAGGTTTTATAATAAAATTTTCCGGCACTTCAATCTCTTTCTTTTTGGATTTTACCCACGGTTCAGATAGCACGGATTTTATTAATTCTCCGGAGCAGTACCTCATTTCAATAAGCATCTGCAGAAAGGGAATCATTACAGGGTTTTTTGAGCCCTGAGCTGATTGATAAATTTCAAGTGCAGCGCTTAAATCAACATTAATATCATCGGTTTCCACTCCTATGGAGTAATTTTCATTGTCCAAAGTATAAGAAAATAGTTTCATGATGTCTCCGGTAGTTATGTGATACTTGATTTTATACAGCCACAGTTATCACCTTTCACCTGTTCATTTTAATAACTGCCTGAAAAGATGGCGTAATGTTAAATTTCAGGCTCTCATTACTGATATGACCCGCCATGTGTAGCGCAAGATTTTACTGGTTCCAAGGCCTCGACTTCGAATTGTATTTAATTATTTTTTCACTTTTTACATGGTTCATTTAAATTTTTTGTTGGATTTAATTCAAATACTAAATTCAGTTTTTAATATCCGGTATTAGTCTTATTTTCCACTGTAAAATTATATAGGACATTTATCGGACATTTGTCAGGTATTTAGGGTATAGTATGATCCTTTTTTGTCTCCGTGTTTTATTAATATTTTTTTGTCAACAAGTTTTTCTAAATCTCTAAATGCTGTTTTTTCAGAAACATCAAAAAAATGACGATAAACGCTATTGTTGATTCTTACGTTTTCTTTTAAATATTCAATTGCTTTAATCTGCCTGTCATTTAGTCCTAATTCAATAAGTTTTGTTTTATCCAGTATGTTTTTAAACAATGTAACTTGTATTCCTCCAAATGTATTTTCAATTCTCGGGGCAGGTAATCCTGCTTTTTTACATTCATTAATTATTTTAATAGTTCCCCGTCCCCAAGCTTCAATTAATCCGCCTTTAAAAAATGCGCTTGCTAAAATTGGGTTATGTGGTCTGGAAGGATGTTGCCTTGTTAGATCTTCAATTGTTAAATCCTCAGGTAATGAGCCTTCATTCCAAACAATAATTTTATCATCGTAAACGCTTATTTGAATAGGTGCTCCCATATAATCTCTGTGAATAATGGCATTGATTATTGTTTCTCTTACCGCTTCATATGGATATTCCCATTGTTCTACACGGTGCAATCCCTTATAAGAGATTTTTGCAATTAAAAATTTTTTATCAAGGATATCCAGTGTTTTATCGGCTAATTCAAAAATATTTCCTTCAACTATTTCCTGAAACAATAAATCATCAGCTGTTTTGCCAAATTTTCCTATTTTAATAAAAGCATTGATATAAAACGGCAGGGGGTTTTCCCAAAGAGCAATACCGCCGCTCGTTTTAATTTTTTATTTTCTAAAAGTAATAAATTATCAAGAATTGTCCCGATATTTTTCTCGTTTTTAATGAAAGGCATTCTTTTACTGCTAAAGGCACTTTTTTTGAATGTCTCAACAGCCTTTAAATCAATATTTTTTAATTCTGCTTTTGGTTCAATAACATCATCCCAGGTTTTTCCTGTTTTCTTAAGCAAGAAATTATTTAATGTATTTCCTCTCAATTCTTGTTTAGTGCTCCCGCTACGATAAAAATATTTACCTTTATATGAAATCGGTATCTTGTATGGTTTTATATCTATCTCAATATATTGTTTTTCACTCTCCCTGTGCAGGATGACATCACAAATAATTCCAAGATGATTTTGTATTTTGTTTGGTATATCTTCAAGAAGCTTTTGTGAGTTTTCCAAACCAATTACCTTACCTGTATCATTTTTACCAATAAATATTTTCCCTCCAGTGGCATTTGCAAAACCACAAATCTATTTCAGATATTCATCTTTCCATGTTTTTTCCCATTCAATATTCTGATTTTCCTGCATTTTTGTCTCTTAGATTTTTTACAAGTGTATATCCTGGATTGTGTCAGGAGGATATTTCTCCGGTTTTTCTATTTTGTTCCTGATTAAACAACAAGTTAATGTGTATTAGTATTTACTTCCTTAAAGCGTACAGAGAAAACAAGATAAAAATAAAAAGAATAAGGAATAAACGATAAAACGTTGCCAAGTATCATCACACAACCTCACATTAAAGGGAACGAACCACAACTAAAATTCAGCTGTCCGTTATCAGTCGTTAAAACTGACAAAAGTTTTTGTATTGTTAATGACCGTCTTTTGAGATTAACTCTGACTACTTGCAGACGGAACCCGTAATAACCAAATTTTCAAAAATACGGTTAGTAATAAAAAATAATAAATTATATTGAATTTTACAATTAAATTTGTTATTTTAACATAAAATTTGGCAGGGTTTTAAATTTTTGCCAAACATATGGTGAATAGCAAAAAAAACTTGCGAAATGTAAAATATTTATTTAACTTAGACAGCTTGGCATGTTTTTATGTTTGAAGAGTTAATTGAAAAATTAGATACCTCCATAAGAAATATCAGAGGTATTGGAAAAATAACAGAGAAAAACATCTCAGAACCCCTCAGGATGATGCGCAGAGCCCTTCTTGAGGCAGATGTTAATTATAAAGTTGCCAAGGATTTTATTCAGGCTGTAAAAGAAAAAGCTCTGGGAACTGAAGTCGCACCTAAGGTTAGTCCCGGGCAGCAGCTTGTTAAAATTGTATATGACGAATTGACCGGGTTACTTGGCGGAACAAATTCTCCGCTGAGAGAGGGGAATATACCCCCATCGGTCATTATGGTTGTTGGTCTTCAGGGATCAGGCAAAACAACATTTGCAGGCAAGCTTGGATTTTATCTTAAAAAACGAGGTAAAAATCCTCTTCTTGCAAGTGTTGATATATACAGACCTGCAGCGTTAAAACAGTTAGAGATTACAGGTAAGTCTTCGGGAATTCCTGTTTATACTGAAGAATCCGATGATGCTGTGGAAATTGCAAAGCGGGCTGTGGAAAAAGCAAGAAAAGAGAGTTTTGATACTCTGATTCTGGATACTGCCGGACGCCTCCATGTTGATAATGAAATGATGGAGGAGTTGAAAAAACTTAAGGATGTTTTAAAACCGGCAGAAATTTTATTTGTTGCTGACAGTATGACAGGTCAGGACGCTGTGAAATCTGCCGAGGCGTTTTTGGAGCAGGTGGATTTTACAGGAGTAGTTCTTTCAAAAATGGATGGAGATTCACGGGGTGGTGCAGCCCTTTCTGTAAAATCTGTTACAGGAAAACAGATAAAATTCGTGTCAAACGGTGAAAAACCACAAGACCTTGAGCCTTTTTATCCGGAAAGAATGGCATCCCGTATTCTGGGTATGGGAGATATTGTCACTTTTGTTGAAAAAGCGCAGGAAGCTGTTGATTTAAAAAAGAGTGAACGTCTTGCAAAAAAGCTTAAGCGCAACCGGTTTACACTGGAAGATTTTTATGACCAACTTGCTCAGGTAAAAAAAATGGGGCCTATTGATCAGCTTTTGGGGATGATCCCGGGGGCAGGCAAACAGATAAAGGGTATGCAGGTTGATGAAAAAGCTTTTGTACAAATAGAAGCGATTATTAACTCAATGACAATTGAGGAGAGGCAGAATCCCTCAATTATCGGGGGAAGCAGAAGAAAGCGCATTGCAGCCGGTAGCGGAACAACAGTTCAGGATGTAAACCGGCTATTAAAACAGTTTAAAATGATGCAGAAAATGGTAAAACAGATGAGTCGTTACAGATCCAATATGATCCCAGGCGGAATTCCGATGTGATGATTTTGTTATTGTGTAGCGATCAAATTGCAAAAAGAGGAGGTTTTCTTTGGCAGTAAAGATAAGATTAACGAGAATGGGAAGGAAGAAAAAACCCTTTTACCGTATTGTTGTAATGGATACCCGGGCCAAAAGAGACGGAAAGTTTATTGAAAGACTGGGAGTATATAATCCAATGGTTGATCCTCCGGAAGTTACAGTTAACGAGGAACGGGTGTCTTACTGGCTTGATACAGGTGCTTTGATTTCAGATACAGTAAGAAGTCTGCTTAAAGCCAAAGGTATTATTTATAAACGTTATCTTAAGAAGAAAGGTCTCAGTGACGGAGAAATTGAAGAAGAGATGAAAAAGTGGGAAGTTCTCCAGATTGAAAAGAGGAGAAAAGCCGAGAAAAAAGCTGAGGCAAAAAAAGTAAAAGAAGAAAAAGAGATAGTTGTTGAAGAAGTTGAACCTGAAGCTGTAGAAGAATCCGATAAACCTGTTGAAGAGGCCGAGACTGAGGCGGCTGAAGAAGCTGATAAGCCTGCCGAAGAAGAAAAAGCAGAGCCTGAAAATAGTAATCAGATAAAAGAGGAGTCTGTAGAAGACCAACCTGCAAAACAAGAGGCTGAACCGAAAAAGGAAGAAAAAAAAGAATAATAAGCAGTTGACCAACAGCAAAAAACGACGAATAAATTAGATTTACGATTTATGGCGGATGTTTAATCTCTGTATATAGGCTGAAATATAAAATACTCGATTTGTTGTTTGGCAGAGATTTTAAAACAATCGGGACGGATGCGAAAGTGAAAAAGGAGGGAAGAAAGATGAAGGAATTCATCGAGTTTATCGCAAAGCATTTAGTTGACAACCCTGAAGCTGTTGATGTAACCGAAGTAGAAGGTGAAAAAACAACTGTGTACGAGCTTCGTGTCGGCGAAGGAGATCTCGGCAAAGTTATTGGCCGTAAGGGACAAACCGCCAAATCAATGCGGACTCTGCTGGCTGCGGCATCTGCAAAAAGAGGGAAAAGAGCAGTTCTTGAAATTCTTGAATAGTACTCCGATAAAACTACGGAGGCTGTAAAGTAATTGATCTCAATCGGTGTTGTTTCAAAACCGCACGGAATAAAGGGTGAAGTCCGTGTACATCCTTTCCAGGACTGCAGTGATATATTCAGAACCGGCAGAAAAATCGTACTGAATCTGGATGGGATTGAAACTGAGGCGGAAATTATTCAATTACGGTCTCACAGCGGAGTTTTTATTGTAAAGTTTAACGGAGTAGATGACCGGAACGGAGCTGAATCGCTGAGAGGAGCGGAATGCTTAATTAAAGAAGATGATATTCCTGAAAGAGAAGACGGTTCGTTTTATGCGTTTCAGCTCATCGGCCTTGAGGCTCAGAATCTTGATGGCCGGTATATCGGAATTATTAATGATGTTCTGGAATCGCCGGGTCAGAGACTTATTGTTATTGATGCTGACGGCAGAGAAGTTTTAATTCCGGAAGTTCCGGAGTTTGTAAAAGAGATAGATTGGAAATCAGGGTGCATAAAAATTGCGCCTATTGAAGGGCTGTTAGATTAGCATGCATGTTGATGTTATTACCCCTTTTCCGGGTATGATAGAGTCGTTTTTTAATGAAAGCATGCTTAAACGTGCCTGTGATAAAGGTGTTGTTACAATATCAACAGTAAACCTGCGCGATTTTACTTTTGATAAGCACAGGACTGTTGATGATGCTCCTTACGGAGGAGGCCCGGGAATGATTTTAAAGCCCGAGCCTATTTTTCTGGCAGTAGATTCTTTGAAAAAGAAAAATCCGGAGATTGGCTCCCGGGTAATTTTTATGAGCCCTCAGGGCGAGACATATACCCAAGAGAAAGCTTTTGAGCTGGCAAAAGAGTCTCACCTGATTTTTATCTGCGGACATTACAGAGGAGTTGACCAGCGGGTTGTTGATGCACTGGTAACCGATGAGATTTCAATCGGTGACTACATCCTTACAGGAGGGGAACTTGCAGCTGCGGTTGTAATTGATTCTGTTGTAAGGCTCCTGCCGGGAGTACTGGGTGATTTTGATTCTGCGGAAAAGGACACTTTTACATGCGGAATTTTGGATCATCCTCATTATACAAGACCGGAAGTATTTAATGGTATGAAAGTTCCTGAAGTACTGCTTTCAGGGCATCATGCACAAATTGAAGAGTGGAGAAAACAAAAGGCTCTGGAAAAAACAAAAGAGAAAAGGCCCGATCTCCTTAAAAAGGAGAGTTCAGATAAAACAAGTAAATAAATAATATTTCAGATATGTAGGAGGTTAGTACAGATGGATCCCCTTGATATGGTAACAGCAGATCAGTTAAAAACAGAGATACCTGAATTTGAAGCAGGCGATGATGTAGCAGTTCATTACAAAGTTATTGAAGGTGATAAAGAGCGTATTCAGGTTTTCAAAGGACTGGTTATAAAGAAAAAGGGTAAAGGGATAAATAAAACCTTTACTGTCAGAAAGATGTCAAATGGCGTCGGTGTGGAAAGAGTTTTTCCTCTTTTTTCTCCGAGAATTGAGAAAATTGAAAGATTGAGACGTGGTAAAGTAAGAAGAGCAAAACTCTATTACATTCGTAAACTGCGCGGTAAAGCCGCAAGAATTGAGGAGCGGCGGTAACCCCTTTTCTGCTTATGTATGAATAAATTAGCCTGGTACCATTAAAAAAGTGCTGGGCTTTTTTTGTTTTGAAATAATCTACG
>QNDG01000086.1 GCA_003645915.1 Candidatus Zhuqueibacterota bacterium
AAGGTAGTGATTCGGAGAAACGCTCCCATGCCCAGTATCCGTATGTCTTTAATTTATACGGATCCCATAAATTCCCGAAAATGTTAAATTTTAATGTGTCACATTTATCTAACATTATCCATGAAGTTTGAAATTTTCTCGGTTTGCTGAATTTTCGATATAAAGGAGATTCTTTTTCTTTTTCATATAAAACTTTTATAAAATCTTTAAAAAAAATACTTTTAATAAAAGGGGAGTCGCTGTTACTGACAATCGAATCAATTTCAATTTGTTTCTGAGCATAGTAGAGTTTGTTTGGGTTAAGATTGTCTTTAATCCGCTTTACTTTATAAATACGGAAACCTTCTTCAGGCAAGTTTCCAGATGCCAGTGATGTGAGAAAATGGCGCAAGGAACCATTGTATGCGCGTTGCCTGTTTCTCTCCCATAAAATCCTTTGTGTTTTGTTTTTTGGTTTTTTGGGTACAAATCGCGGGATACCTTTAAACTTAAAAAAACCGACACCCTGATATTCAAATTCTTCAATAGTGAGATAGATATCATATCCCAGGGCATAATTTTCTATATGAAGTGGACTTTTTGTTTTTACTAATAATTTATGAGTGCTTTGATCGTAATTTATACTAAGAACATAAGTGTTTAACATTTTGCATTGTTTGGAAAATTCTGATTCTCCCAGTAAAAGATCTTTGAATACCTTAAAATTCTTTTGCCACGAACCGGGACGAGACGCATTAATTTCAACAGGTTTGCCCTGGAGCGGAACGGGCATAAGTTTAATTGTTAAATCCTTGCTTGTTCTTCCTTTGATTACAATATTTATTTTTTTTAACTTGTAACCGATTACTGAAGCAACTAATTGATACTTTCCTACAGGTATATTGTCAATTTTGAATTTACCATCTTCATCACTGGCAGTACCTATTGTAGTATTTGCAAGAAAAACATTTGCATAAAAAAGAGGCTTTCCTGTAATCTGGTCAAGAACGGTGCCTGTAATTGAGCCGTGCGAATTTGTTTGAGCAAATAAATTTATTGAGTTAAAAAAACATATAAAAAGATATAGAGTTGTAATTATTTTTTTCATAATCCTTAATTTATCCGGTTTTTTAAGAATAGTAAATTATGGATAATTCAAGTGTAAAAGTCAAGCACTAATGATGATTTGACTCTGTTTTTACATGAATTCCATTATTTACCCTCCTTAGAATTTTATTGACTATATAAAGAAAAATTATTAATTTAAAAGGCTTAAAATTTAATAAAACTGTTATATGAAAGTAAATATGAAAAAAATATTATGGGCTGATGACGAGGTCGAACATCTTAAATCGCATGTTCTTTTTTTAAGGGAAAAAGGATATGATGTAACTCCTGTAACAAATGCTGAGGATGCGATTTCTCTTATAAGGGAGAAACAATACGACATAATACTGTTGGATGAAATGATGCCCGGGATGGACGGTCTTGAAGCTTTAAACATAATTAAAGAAATAAATCCCTCAATACCAATAGTGATGATTACAAAATCCGAAGAAGAAGATTTAATGGACCAGGCAATTGGAAACAAAATTGAGGATTACCTGACAAAACCTGTTAATCCGAGTCAGATTTTATCTTCCTGTAAGAGAATTCTGGATAAAAATAAAATTGTAAAAGACAGAATTACCCGTGATTATACATCGGAATTTGCTGAGATAACACAGCTTTTTGATGAATCCCTGGATATGGATAAATGGGCAAAAATTCATTTAAAACTATCCGAAAGATTTATTGATCTCGACGAACATAAAGATCTTGGCCTTCATCAAACTCTTGATGACCTTCGGATGGAATGTAATCATAATTTCGTTCGTTTTATAATTAACGAGTATAAAAATTGGCTTAAAAATCCCGACAGGCCGGTTCTTTCTCCCGATGTATTTAAAAAATATGTTTTACCGGAATTAAAAGAAGGTGAGAAAGTCTTATTACTTATTATTGACAATTTACGTATGGATCAATGGCTTGTAATTGAACCGCTTTTATACGATTTCGTCAGAATAGAAAGGAATTATCACTGTTCAATACTTCCTTCTGCAACGCCTTACAGCAGAAATAGTATTTTTTCGGGCATGATGCCAGTTGAAATTTTAAAAAAATTTCCCAAATTCTGGGATCGTCATAGTGAAAAAGATGAAAGCAGCTGGAATAGATATGAACATGAACTTATGCAAAATCAGATAAAAGAAAGCGGCATTCATATACAGGGGAAATGCCAGTATTTAAAAATAATAACAAGAGATGACGCTCAGCTTGCGCTGAATAATTTTCAGGGTCTGCTGAATAACCAGCTGATTGCCATGGTTTTTAACTTTGTGGATATTGTAGCTCACAGGAGGAATGATTCGGAAATCATTCATGAAATTGTCCCAGACGAATCTGCATATAGGGCTTTAACAAAAACATGGTTTGAACATTCGTTTCTGTTTGATATCATTAAAACAGCTGTTAAAAATGGTTTTAAAATTGTTATCACTTCAGATCATGGCTCAATACATGTAAAAAGGGGAATTACTATTTATGCGGATAAACACACATCGACAAATTTACGATATAAATTTGGCAGAAATCTCAGAGCAGAAGGTAAAAATTTCGTAGATATCAAAAATCCTGATGAGTTCGGTTTACCCTCAACCGGAATTAACTATAATTATGTTATTGCTACTGAGGATACTTTTTTTGTTTATCCCACAAATTATCATAAATATCTGTCAATGTTTAAAAATAGTTTTCAGCACGGTGGAATTTCATTAGATGAAATGATTTTACCTGTTGCAATATTAACTGCTAAATAAATATAATTTTAAGGTAATTACAAGCTTATGTCTGAAATTATTTGTAATTCAAAAATAGAATATCTTACTAATAACAGAGAAGAGACTTTTAATGCGGGATTTAACTTTGCCGATAAAGTGCTGCCCGGTACAGTTGTAGCTTTGTACGGAGATCTGGGCACCGGCAAAACCGTTTTTACACAGGGCATTTGCAAGGGGCTTGGTGTTTCATCTTACGTTACAAGCCCGAGTTTTACTATTGTTCAGGAATACAAAGGCGATATTGATGTGTATCATTTTGATTTTTACAGGTTAAGAACTTTGTATGAAGCTGTTGATATAGGCTTTGAACACTATCTGGAAAGAGAAGCGGCTGTCATAATTGAATGGCCGCAAATTATTGAACAAATTCTGCCGGAAGATTCCATAAAAGTTCGACTTGCTTATGTTTATAAAAACGGAGCTTTTATGGAAAATTTAAGAAAAATACAGATTGAACTTTGTAAAATAAAAGTTGGTTAATTCATGTACGTACTTGGAATAGATACATCAACCGAAGTATGCAGCGCTGCTGTTGCCAATGATAATGGAATTATTTCAGAATACTATTTAAATGCAGGATACACTCATGCGGAAAAACTTCCGGGTGCAGTTGATTTTGTTTTATCACAGGCAGGTATTTCATTAACAGAGCTTTCATGCATATCAACAACAACGGGCCCTGGTTCTTTTACAGGATTACGTATAGGGCTTGCATTTGCAAAAGGACTATCGGTAGGTACTGATATTCCTTTAACAGCTGTATCCACATTTGAAAGCATTATATATCGCATCCCGGTTCTATCAGACGAACTTGTCGTGTTAATCAGGTCAAGAAAAGGTGAATATTACAGGGCTGTTTTTGAACCGGAAATGTCAAATTGGAAATTGACTGGTGATTATCATGTGGTTTCTGAAGGAGATATTCTTAAAAACATTAATTTGGATAGTAAAATTTTAATTACAGGCATAATAAATTACGATTTAATCGAAAATATTAAAATGAAAAATAAAATTGAGGCAGTATTTCTTCATAGTTCTTATTTAAGGGCATATGCTGCCTCTACTGCTGAAATAGGTGTTAAGAAATACAAGACAGGGGAAACTGTAAAACCTGAGAATTTAAACCCCATTTATATAAACAAATTTTTGGGAATTTCGTAAATCTATGAATAAAAGGGCATGTAATGGCATGGTTTAAAAGAAATAAGCCCGGGCTAAATTCCGCTGAGAAAAAGGAAATGCCTGACGGATTGTGGATAAAATGCAACGAGTGCGGTGAGGTGATTTATAAAAAACAACTTCGAGAAAACAGCTATGTTTGCACTCAGTGTGGTTATCATTTTAAAATATCAGGACAGGATTACATAGACCTTATTCTTGATAAAGGGTCTTTTTCAGAAATTGCTGAAAACATAGAATCCGTTGATTTCCTGAATTTTAAAGATAAAAAAAAGTATTCTGTACGTATTGCTGATGCCAAGAAAAAAACAGGACTGAAAGATGCAATTCGTATAGGAGAGGGAAAGATAAAAAACAATAGGATTGTTTTCGGAGTAATGGATTTTTCATTTATCGGCGGAAGCATGGGGTCAGTTGTAGGAGAAAAGGTTTCAAGAGCTATTGAAAGAGCACGTGAATTAAAAACACCTCTTATTATTGTTTCTGCAACCGGCGGTGCAAGAATGATGGAATCAGTTATATCCCTTATGCAGATGGCAAAAACTTCTTCAAAACTTGCCCGTTTTTCAAAAGAAGGGGGACTTTACATTTCAATTCTGACAAATCCTACTACAGCAGGCGTTGTGGCAAGTTATGCAATGCTTGGGGATATTCATATAGCAGAACCCGGTGCATTAATCGGGTTTGCAGGGCCGAGAGTTATTAAACAGACGATAGGTCAGGATCTTCCTCCCGGATTTCAGAGTTCGAATTTTCAGATGGAACATGGCTTTGTTGACTTGATTGTTAAAAGAACCCAGATGAGAGAAACTCTCAGTAAAATACTGCAGTTTTTTGTTGAAACAGGAGATAGCTATTGATATCCGGTAAACAAAACATTCTCATTACAAATGATGACGGAATAGATGCTCCGGGAATAAGAGCTTTATATAAAGCTCTTTTAAAATGTGATTATAGAATATTTGTTGTTGCTCCGGCTTCTGAAATGAGCGCAGTGGGGCATGCGATTACACTGTCAGATCCTTTACGGGTAAAGGAAGTTAATCTTGATAAAAAAATAAAAGCTTACAGAGTTAACGGAACTCCTGCTGATTGTGTAAAAATTGCATACTGGGCTCTTCTGGATATTAAACCGGATCTGATAATTTCTGGTATTAATACAGGGTCAAACACCGGAATTAACATGCTTTATTCAGGCACAGTGTCAGCAGCAACAGAAGGTTCAATACTCGGAATACCGTCTTTTGCAATATCTCTTGCAACCTATTCAGATCCGGATTTTTCTTTTGCAGCGGATTTTTCATGCCGAATTGCCGAGATAATTCTGAAAAACAGAATGCCTGAATCTGTATTCCTGAATATCAATGTGCCTAATCTGCCAAAAGAAAAGATAAAAGGTGTAAAAGTTACCCGTCAGGGCAGGGCAATATTTGTTGAAAAATATGAAAAAAGGTATGATCCCAGAGGAAATACATACTACTGGCTTTCAGGGCAAAAAATAGACAAAGAGAATGAGACTGATATTGATGAAGGAGCTGTACAGAACGGATATGTTTCCGTAACTCCGGTTCATTTTGATTTAACGCATCATAATTCAATAGATATGCTTGAGAAGTGGAATATTAAAATTTAATCTTAATAGACTGAGGTGATGATGAGCAGTATTGAAAGTGAAAAAATATTAATTCTTGACTTCGGATCCCAATACACACAGCTTATTGCAAGAAAAATAAGAGAACTCAATGTTTATTGTGAAATAATTCCTTTTAACACCTCAATAAGAAAAATAGAAGATCAAAAACCTAAGGGCATTATACTTTCCGGAGGCCCGTCAAGCGTTTATGCTGTCAATGCTCCTCATCCTGAACCAGAGATATTTAACCTTGGAATTCCTGTACTGGGAATTTGCTATGGTCTTCAAATTATTGCTCACTTTCTTAACGGCAAAGTTGGTAAAGCGGAAAGAAGAGAGTATGGGAGATCTGAATTTTTTATTGACAACAGCAAAGACCTTTTTTCAGAGCTTAATTCAAAAATCCAGGTATGGATGAGTCACGGTGACCATCTTTTAAAGATTCCTGAATCTTTTTCTGTAATTGGACATACTGAGAATGCGCCTATTGCTGCAATTGCAGATTTTAACAGAAGAATTTACGGTCTCCAATTTCACCCTGAAGTTGTTCATACTCCGGACGGCAAAAAAATCTTAAAAAATTTCGTATATAAAATATGTGGCTGCTCAGGAAAATGGACAACAGAAGCATTTATCAATGAAAGTGTAAAAAAAATAAAAGAAACAGTAGGCTCACAAAAAGTTATTTGCGGTCTGTCAGGCGGAGTAGATTCAGCTGTTACTGCAGGATTGATCAGAAAAGCTGTGGGAGACCAGCTTATACCTGTGTTTGTTGATAATGGAGTGCTTAGAAAAAATGAAGCGTCTCAGGTTATTGAAGCTTTTAAAAGCTGGAACCTGCATTTTGTTGATGCATCGGAACAATTTCTAAAAGATTTGCACGGAGTAACCGATCCTGAAAAGAAAAGAAAGGCAATCGGGAAAAGATTTATTGAAGTTTTTGAGAAAGAGGCCAGAGAATTCGGTAAAATTGATTTTCTGGCTCAGGGAACTCTTTATCCT
>QNDG01000087.1 GCA_003645915.1 Candidatus Zhuqueibacterota bacterium
CCTCTGTGTGGGGTCAGTCGTTTCCTGAATTTGTTCTCAGCAAAGCAGGGTCCATGGATATAATTCGCAATGTGTACGGAATGCTTATGGCAAAAGCAACATTTGAAGGCACAAAAAAGCTGTTGAAAAACAAACGTACATTCTGTCTTACAAGAGCAGGCTTTGCAGGAATACAGAGATATTCCGCAGTCTGGACAGGTGACAACGTTGCAACTGACGAACACATGATGGCAGGTGTTCTTCTGACAAACAGCATGGGGCTTTCCGGGATCCCGCTCGCAGGGCCTGATATAGGCGGATTTGCAGGAAATCCCTCAAAAGAACTTTTTACAAGATGGATGTCTCTTGGAGTTTTTACTCCGTTTTTCAGAAATCATACTGAGATTGATTCCAGACATCAGGAGCCGTGGGTTTTTGATGACAGAACCGAGTCCCTTTCAAGAAAATTTATAAATACCCGGTACCAGCTTATGCCCTACATCTATTCGATTTTTTACGAAGCTTCAGCAACAGGCCTGCCTATGTCAAGAAGTATGGCAGTTTATTATCCTTTTGATGATAAAATATTTTGGAGTAATTTTCAATATCAATACATGTTCGGCCCTTCTTTTATGGTCTGCCCTGTTAAAAGCAGCAGGAAAACAGTTGCTGTTTATTTTCCTGAGGGCCTTTGGTACAGGTTCGGCAATAAATCAGAACCTGTAAAGGGCCCTGCAACAAAACAGGTTAAATCCCCTCTGCAGGATCTGCCTGTATTTGTAAAAGGCGGATCTGTTATTCCTATGCAGAAAACCGTACAATACACAACAGCAGATCCGGGAGACACCCTGTTTTTGCACATTTATTACGGGGATAAAAAAACATCCTTTTTATATTATGAGGACGACGGCCTGACCATGGATTACAGAAAAGGCAGGTACTGTAAACGTTTTATTGTTTTTGATCCTGATAGCAGAGAACTTTGCCTGTCCCGAACCACAGGTACATACAAATCCGATTTTAAAATTTTAAAGTTTATTTTTCACGGCTTTAGAGATATAAAAGAGATTAAAATAAACAATAGAACCGTAAAACCTGTGCCAGCAGAAAATCATAGATTAAAATCAATAAATTTTGAAAACATTTCACAAAAAATCCGTATGAAATGGTAAGGAGGTTAAATGTTCCCGCTCTTTCACGGATAAACAATTTATTGAAATTTGCAGTTATCTTTATTAAGTCAGGACAAATACTATTCTGTTTCAGAAAAGATCAACCTGTTCCTGAGAATCTAATTTTATTGACCTGTAAATTCAAAGGAATCAGTTCTTATCCTGTGAAGGAGCAGCTCTTACAGAATATTTTAAACATCATCGGAGGAGAGAAATGAAGAAAAACATTTTGACAAACACCGCAGCCCTGATATTCAGCTTAATGATCACACTTCCCCTGTTATCCCAGCAAAAACATCTGACATACGAGCAGGCGTACAAATGGGGAAAACCCCGCATCTTCGGAAGGTTTCCGAACCTTAGATGGTTTGAAAAAGACAAGTTGTTAAAAAGTGAATTTAAAAACGGTTCAATGCAGTACTATACTGTTGATGCGGAAACAGGCAAAGAGGAGCTTTTTCTGGATCTGAAAGAGTGCAAAAAAAAATTAAATCTGCCGGAAAACGTATCTCTCGGCAGAGCAAAATGGAATAAGGATTATTCTGCTGCAATTATTACTGTAAAAGGAAATATCTACTACATAAACAGAGAAAAAAATATTTTCAGGCAACTCACATCATCCCTTTCACCATGCAAAAATCCCATGTTTTCTCCTGATAATAAAAAAATTGCCTTTACAAGAAATCATAACCTCTACGTGGTTGATGTCAACACAGGACTGGAAAAACAGCTTACAAGCGACGGATCAGAAACAGTTTACAATGGCTGGGCATCGTGGGTATATTACGAAGAAGTGCTTGGACGGGGATCAAGGTACAGAGCATTCTATTTTTCACCTGACAGTAAAAAAATTGCATTTTTAAAATTTGACGATTCAAAAGTGCCGACTTTTACACTTTTTAAAGCAGACGGCGTTCACAGAGAACTTGAAGTTGCTCATTATCCGAAACCCGGAGATCCTAATCCGGAAGTTACACTTTACTGCGCTGACATTGAAACTGGAAAAATCACTCCCATAGACACCAAAATTGAAGATGATCAGTATGTTGCATGGATTTTCTGGACTCCGGACAGCAAGAAGATTCTGTTCCAGTGGATGAACCGGGGACAGGATACGATTAAAATTTTTTCCGCTGATCCTGCCACAGGCAAAAGAAAAGAGATTTACTCTGAACATCAGGACAGCTGGGTTGATTTCTTTAAAGACCTCTATTTCTTTAAAACCCGTGACAGTTTTTTATTACGGTCTGATAAAAGCGGATGGTCTCATCTTTACCTCTGCTCTCTTGACGGTAAAGAGATCAGACAGATCACAAAAGGCAGCTATGCAGTAAAATCAATTGCGCATGTTGACGAAGAAAAAGGGCTGATTTATTTTACAGGTTCAAAGAAAAATTCCGTTGATAATCACCTGTACCGCATAAATCTGAAGGGAAAAAATTTTAAACAGCTCACAAAAGAAGATGGCAGCCATTACACATCTGCTTCTCCTGACGGGAAATATTTTACGGACAGGTTTTCCAATATTACAACTCCTTCAAAATTTGATCTGTACAGAACAGACGGCACATTTGTAAGAAATCTCGGAGATTCAAAACTGCCGGTGTTTGATGAATATGCTTTGGGAAAAGCCGAGCTTTTTACAATACCATCCGGCGACGGATTTGATCTTCCGGCACTCTGGATACTCCCTCCTGATTTTGACCCTGATAAAAAATATCCTGTACTCTTTTCTGTTTACGGAGGGCCGGGATCGGCATCTGTTCGCAACTCTTTCCCCAGACTCAGCAACCTCTATCTGGCTCAGGAAGGTATAATAGTTTTCTCTGTTGATCACAGAGGTTCCGGCCATTTCGGCAAAAAAGGAGAGGCTATGATGCACAGGAATCTCGGTAAATGGGAAATGCACGACTACATTGCAGCAGTTAAATGGCTTAAACAAAAACCGTTTGTTGATTCTTCCCGCATCGGGATACAGGGAGGCAGCTACGGCGGTTATGTTACATGTATGGCACTTACTTTCGGAGCAGACTATTTTACTCACGGTAATGCCCTTTACTCTGTTACTGACTGGAAACTGTATGACAGCATATACACGGAAAGATACATGGACACTCCGGCTGAAAATCCGGAAGGATACAAGAACGGCTCTGTTTTGACATATGCTGATAAATATAAGGGAAAGTTAAGGATTGTGCACGGTACTATGGATGATAATGTTCATATGCAGAACACAATACAGTTTATTGATAAACTGGAAGATCTTGACAAAGATTTTGAGCTCATGCTCTATCCCAATGCCCGTCACGGTATTGGATTTCCCAAACACACTCATTCATCCCGTGAAAGCTATGAATTCTGGAAGAAATATTTTATTGATAAAAATTAATCAGAAAGAAAGGATCAGCGGATGAAAAAAATCAAATATATGATCGCTGCTGCTTTAGTGTTATTTATTATTCAGGTTTATGCAGAAGAAGGGATGTATCCGGTTAGTGAGATCAGCAAGCTGGATCTTCAGAATAAGGGCCTTAAAATATCTTCTTTGGATATTTACAATCCTAACGGGATAAGTATTGTAAATGGAATCTGTAAAGTAGGAGGAGCATCAGGGTCATTTATTTCTGAGAAAGGTCTGATCATAACAAACCATCATGTGGCATACGGCGCTATACAAGGTGCATCCACTCCTGAACATGACTACATTTCACAGGGTTTTTATGCTCCTGCCCGGGACAAGGAGATTCCTGCCAAAGGATATGTGGTAAGGATAACGGAATCTTACAGAGATATCTCCAAAGAAGTCCTCTCTGCTGTAAAGCCCGGAATGACTTTTCAGGAGCAGGCGGAAGCTATTGATAAACGTATAAAAAAACTTGTAAAAAAGGCTGAAAAAAAACATAAGGGAAAAAGGGCGGAGATTTCGGAAATGTTTCCGGGCAAAACCTATGTTCTCTTTCTTTATACATATCTAAGGGATATAAGACTGGTTTATGCTCCGCCAAGATCAATCGGCAATTTCGGCGGAGAAATTGATAACTGGATGTGGCCAAGACATACCGGTGATTTCTCAATTTTAAGAGCATATGTTTCTCCTGACGGGAAACCTGCAGAATATTCCGGAGATAATATCCCGTTTAAACCGAAAAAGGTTCTTAAAATTGACCCCGCAGGTGTAAAAGAAAATGATTTTGTCTTTATTCTTGGATACCCCGGAAGAACATACAGAAACAGAACTTCATATTTTCTTGAATATCAGTACAAATACCGCATGCCGTGGATTGCAGACTACTATCAGTGGGAAATTGATCTTGCGGAAAAAATGAGTGCAAAAGACCGTGGAGTTGCAATTAAACTGGCAACAAAGATCAAATGGCGCTCCAATACAATGAAAAACTACAGAGGAAAACTTGAAGGCATAAAAAGGTTGAATCTGGTTGATAAAAAACGGAATGAAGAAAAAGCCCTTCAGGAATTTATTGAAAATCATGAAAAGTTGAAAAAATACTCCGGGCTTCTTGCAGAAATTAAAGAGATCTATACTGAAATATCGGAAAATTCCGACAGAGAACTCATACTCAGGTATCTGAGATCAAGCCCGTTCATTGTATCAATGGCATTTACAGTTTACGAAGGTTCAAAAGAGTTGAAAAAACCGGACATAGAGAGAAAAAGTGCTTATATGAATCGGAATATAAAAAGAACCGAGAAATCAATTGAAAGAGGATTTAACAATTTTTATGAACCTGCAGATAAAGCAATACTGAAAAAGCTGCTTTTAAAAGCTGCAGATCTGCCGGAAAACAAAAAGATATCTGCTGTGGAAAAAATAATCAAAGGAAAAGATAAAACTTCAGCTGTTAATGATTTTGTTGAAAATCTATATGCAGGGACAAATCTTAAGTCTTTTAACGCGGTTTTAAAAGCACTTTACGGAAACCCCTTAAAAGACAAAATTTTTAATGATCCTGCAATCCTTTTTGTTTCGCAGATATACGAAGAATATGAAAACCTTGAAAAAATCGGAAAAGAACGAGAAGGAAAACTTGACAAGCTTCTTGCTTCTCTTCTTGATGTTAAAAAGAAATTTAAAAAGACAGCATTTATTCCTGATGCAAACGGAACACTGCGTTTTACATACGGCAGAATTGAAGGTTATTCTCCGAGAGATGCTGTATTTTACAAGCCATTTACAACAGTCCAGGGAATAAAGGAAAAAACTACAGGTAAATTCCCCTTTGATGCTCCTGAAAAACTGATTGGTATGATCAACAGCGGCAGATTCAAATCATTTATTCAGCCGGATATAAAAACTGTGCCTGTTGATATGCTCTACAGCACAGATACAACCGGAGGTAATTCCGGCAGCCCCATCTTTAATGCACAGGGGAATCTGGTGGGAATTAATTTTGACAGAGCATACGGAGCAACTATTAATGATTTTGCATGGAGCAGGGACTACAGCAGATCCATAGGAGTTGACATCAGATATGTTCTCTGGATATTAAAAGATTTTTCTAAGGCAGAATCAATTATTAAGGAACTTAATCTCTGATACCAAACAATATTAAGGTGCCGGCTCTATGAATAAACCGGCACCTTAACAATCTCTCCGGATAGTTATGCCGGAAAAGAAACCTGTACTACTCCGCCTTGTTCATTAAAAAACTTCACTTCTCCCTTAAGCTGGTATTCAACAAGAAACTGCACCAGTTTTAATCCTGAAAAGGCTTCATCCTCTATAATAAATTTATCCGGAAATCCTTTCCCGTTATCCTTTATTGTTAATAATGTATTTCCGTTTTCCTGCTTAATATTAGCAGTTATATTCAGACTGTCTGTCTTTGAACCTTTGTATCCGTGTACAATTGAATTAGTTATTATTTCATCAATTAACAAACCTATTACAAAAACTTTTTCCTGTTTTATTACTATTTTTTCCATATTAATGTCCAGTTGAATCGAATCATAGGATACTTCATAAATTCTGCATTTTTCCTTTAAAAGCCACGATATAAACTTTTCAAGATCTATGTTCCCGCTTGCCTGAGACTGAAGAAAAATTGAATAAATCTGAGCCATAGATCTGATTCTGCTTATGCTTGACATCTTAAAATAACAACCATCTTTCCCGTTCAGAGTTTGTACATCTAGATTCAGAAGACTGCATACAATTTGCAGCATATTGTTTATCCTGTGATAAAGCTCCTTTAAAAAAAAGTCCTTTTCTTTCTTAAGATTGTGCACTTCATTTTCCAGGTCTGCATTTTTTAAACTTTTACTGTACAATTTAGTTACATACAAAACAGACCTTATGTGATGAACAATATCCGTAATATTTTCATTACAGCTTATAGAATAGTCCGACAAACCTGGATTAATAAATTTTCTTGATTCCTTGTTAAATTCAGAAGGGATAATTGATAACAAAGGTATATGATATGTTAA
>QNDG01000088.1 GCA_003645915.1 Candidatus Zhuqueibacterota bacterium
AAGCGCCGCATAAAATTAATCCAGTAATTATCCCAGAATTCTTCAGGAGGTTCCGGACGACCGCTGGATTTAACAGATAACAGAATATCCTTTATTTCTTCATATTCCCTGCGGCATGAACTACAGTGTTTAATGTGGTTAAAAAACAGAATTCTGTCATTTTGTTTTGCTTCGTTATTAATTATTTCCGGAATTATTTTTTTTATTTTCCTGCATTCTTTCATTATTGCTGCTCCCTGTAAAAGGTAAGTGCCTTACGCATTTTTTTCAGAGCCCTGTGTATTGTACTTTTTACAGTACCTGTTTTTATATTTAACAAATCTGATATCTCATCTGTTGATAAGTGCTGAAGATATTTAAGAATAAATATTAACCTTTCCTGTTTTGCAAGATTATTAAGTGCTGCAGAGATGTTTTCTTTGATTAAGGCTGATTCTGCAGATCTTTCAGGGCTTACCGGTATTCCGGTAAATCCTCTGTTTTTCCAGTTTATCCTGTCAATATTTTCATTACCTGTCAGAGAATTATATGATTTTCTTTTTGTCTGGTTCAGAAATGTATTTATAGTAATTCTGTAAAGCCATGATCCCAGATCTGAATCTCCTCTGAACTTTTTTATGTTGAGAAAAGCTTTAATAAATACCTCCTGAAAGGTCTTCAGCATTATGATGAGTACCTGTAAGGTCGTAAGCCAGATAGTAAATTTTCTTTTTATACTTCTCCACTATCTGCCTGAATGCTTCGGTGCTGCCGTTGGCTGCTTTGTTAATTATTTTATATTCTATGTTTTCGATAATTTTTTCCTCATTCTGTTTATTAAGACATAGTCAGAATGAAAAAGGTTTACAAAGATATTAATAAAATTTAGTCATTATTTTGTAAAATATCTATCAAAATAGCGGATTAGAAGAGATAATAAATTTTGAATGTTGAATTTTGAATTATAAGACAAGATGTTTTGAATTTTCTCTCTTTATCCACGAATCAGGCAGTAGCCTGACACGTCCGTCAGAAGCCGGACACGTCCGTCAGTGGTCTGATTGATATGGTTGCACGGATTAAAAGGATTAAGACATAAATTATTGGGGGTTTTAGAGATGTCGGCAAAAACAGAGTTCTCAAATTTGTTCTGTACAGTATGTGGCAAAATATCCCTCTCAGGGCAAGACAAATTCATTACTGCAAGTATTGGAGAGTCTGCAGATTTAGATTTTTTCATTAATGAGGTTCCGGAGTGATATCAGCAGACAGGATTTTTATCTTGACATTTAGGAAAGTGTTAAGTATACTAAAATTAATAGGATGACCTTCGGGAATTAATTTTTTTTTACCAATTTGAAACTATAATATTTAAGATATCTCTGCAAGTGAAAATTTCTGTTAAATTGGGTGGAGTGACGGGATCTATGTATTTTTGATGGTATAAAAAGTACCTTATATTTGATTATTTTTCGTGGTTATGCAGTTGAATAAAGATAGATACTTTATTTGATAATATGACAATAAGAGGTAAGAATGAGAGAGAAGGCTGTTAATTTTTTATTAATCCTTGTATTATTGGTTCCGTTATATGGCAGTGCACAGGATTTTTGGGAGAGTACAAGCTGCCCTGCAATAAGTAGTATACACAGTATTGTAACAGTGCCCGTTGGAGACATTTTTGCCGGTACGGATTCTGAGGGTATCTTTCATTCAGCTGATAATGGAATATCGTGGGAAAAGAATAACACGGGTTTGACAAATCTGTCTGTATATTGCCTGGCTGTTAATTCTGCAGGAGATATTTTTGCAGGTGCATATGGTGGAGGTGTATTTCGTTCTTCTGATAATGGTAAATCCTGGACACAGGTAAATACAGGACTAACGGAAACACTGATTATGAGTATTACAATAAGTCCCAATGATCATATCTTTGTGGGGACATGGGGTAGTAATATTTTCAAATCAACCGATAATGGGAATTCATGGAACTCTGTTGCTTCAGGTCTGCAATCAATAAACAGTATTATGACACTTGCAGCTAATTCTGATAATGATATTTTTGCAGGTACATTCGGAGATGGTATTTTTCGTTCAAAAGATGATGGAAGTACATGGGTGAATTTAACGGCAGGTATAGCTGATTCGGTGATTTACAGTATTTGTATTAATTCAATTGGAGATGTCTTTGTCGGGACATATGAAAATGATGTTTATCGTTCTAAAGACAATGGAGATACATGGACGCAGATTAATGCAGGCCTTGAAGGGAGATCTGTTTTATCACTGTTAGCAGGGCCGGGTAATTATATTTTTTCAGGGATTGCAGATGAAGGCGTTTTCCAGTCGGAAGATAATGGAGATTCGTGGAAAGAAATAAATAGCGGATTGACAAATATGATGGTGTGGTCTCTGGCAGTTAATTCAAATGGTTTTATTTTTGCCGGGACAGACGGAAGCGGGATTTTCCGCAGTAAGAACTCTGTAACAGATGTGGTTTTACCGAAAAATTCAGTATGCACTTCTTTTTCTCTCAAACAGAATTATCCTAATCCTTTTAACCCTATAACTAATATAAGATTCAGCCTGTTAAGGAGAGAACATGTGAAACTTGTTGTTTTAAATATGATGGGACAGTATATAGAAACTCTTGTTGATAAGAAATATGACCCGGGGAAGTATAATATTGTGTTTAACGCGGAATCTCTTGCATCAGGTATATATTATTATTGTATTACTATGGGTGATTTTCAGCAGAAACGTAAAATGGTTCTTATAAAATAGTAATTTACAGGGAGCGGTGAATAGATTTTTAAGGTTTAAGCTGTTCTTCAATATCATGTTCTGGGAAGAGAGATAGAAATGTTTTATCTCTCTTCCTTTATTTTAACAGCCGTGAATAAATGAATGAGATTTTTTGTTATATCACTTTAATGCAGTAATAATCAATAAAATCATATGAGTATGCAGGACGGATGATATTAGCAAGTTTCAATGAATGATGATGGCAGGTCAGATATGCTTACATGGTAAATACATGAATACATTTAATTTAATATTTAAGAATGAATTCATGGATACTGATTATTATAGTTTTTCTTAAAGAGAATCGGGACTTGAAACACATTCATACGGAGAACAACGAATGTAGGGAATTGTTGAGGCCGTTCCATAAGTAACAATTTCAAATCAGTTATTGAATAATGAATATTGATTGAGGGTCTTCAGATGCCGGGAAAAATTTTATCCATTAACCTTATTCCTTGTTGTTTTTAACTCATTTACGGAAGAACCGAAAATTTTGATGGAGCCATTGTGTAAACATTTTAATCAATAAATAAACAGGTGTGGAGATTATGGAAAAATTAATTAATGGAAACAGAGAACTGCAGAATGTTATTGATGAGATATCTGAAATTGCAGGATATTTGTGGGACAGGGGATGGGCGGAAAAGAACGCCGGAAATATCTCGGTAAACATTACTTCCCTTATCAATGATTCTCTGCCGGATATTTCTTCATCTCCCATGCTGGACCTTGCAGAACCAAGCCCCTACATCGGGGGAATGTTTTTTCTGATAAGCGCTGCAGGCAGCCTCATGCGGAATCTGAACAAAAGGCCACTTGATAATATGGTGGTTATACGTGTCGCAAATAACGGAGCTGCATATCAAATTTTATCAGTAAATAATGATTCGGTGCCCCTCGTTCCCAGTTCCGAGCTGCCGACCCATTTTGCGGTTCATCAATTACTGAAAATCAGGAATAGTACCAAAAAAGCAGTAATCCACTCACATGTTGATGAATTGATTGCACTGACTCAGATTCAGCAGTATAAAAACGAAGAGGAGATAAACAGAATTTTATGGGGTATGCATCCTGAATCAATGATTGTTATTCCCCAAGGCGTTGGTTTTGTACCTTATAAACTTACAGGGTCTGTTGATCTTGCACAGGCAACACTTGAAAAGATGGCAGGTCATGATATTGTGCTTTGGGAAAAGCACGGGGTGCTTTCATCAGGAGAGAGTGTTTCGCAGGCATTTGATTATATTGATATTGCAGCAAAGTCAGTCAGAATATTTTTTATGTGCAAAGCATCCGGCTTTGAGCCCGAAGGATTGACTGATAAACAGATTGAGGAGCTTAAGGGGATGATTTCCTGAAGGTAATTATTCATATTTCCGGCAGGCCGTGAATTTTAAGGCAAAAAACAAGGATAAAGGTTAAGGGATAAAGGATAAAACAAAAGACGGTATATGGTATAAAGGTATAAGATATTTCTCCGGCATCTGTTTTTTTAATTCGTGATAATTAGTGTAATTCGTGGATAAATTCGTGGATAACAACCTGTCTTCTGCCTGCCTGCAAACTTCCCTCTTCAAATTCCCTTAAATTTTCGGGGGGTGCCAGCTGCTTTTATTTTATCTTGACATTGAAGCTAATCTTTTTTAACTTTTTGCAAATCAAAGCCACTCTAGCTCAGCTGGTAGAGCAGCTCACTCGTAATGAGCAGGTCGTCGGTTCGAATCCGATGGGTGGCTCTTTTTTCACTTTTAACGGGAAGTTTATGAAAAATCATCAATTTTACAGAAGTTTTATAATAGGGTTTTTCCTGCTGTTTCTTTTGATTTCAGGTGTACAGGCACAGAGCACATCAGGATTTGATATTCTAAGGCAGGAAACCGGAGCAAGGCAAACTGCAATGGCCGGAACGGGAGTGGCAAGTATCAATGACATCTATGCTCTTTTTCTTAATCCTGCCTGCATATCTCTGAACAGTTCGAATTATGCAGGTATAACGTTTATTGATCAGATTCTTGATATTATATCCGGCTCAGTTGTATTTTCAAAGCCCGTTATGTCTGATTATGTAATTGCTGCGGCAATAAATTTTACAAATTACGGAACACTTGACAGAGCTGACCAGAGTGGAAATATAACAGGCTCCTTTACTCCTGCAGATTATGTTTTTTCTTTATCCGCAGCATCAAATAAGTTCAAAAGATTTAAATATGGTTTTGCAGTTAAAGGAATCTATTCCCGTATTGACCAATATACTGCATCAGCACTTGCCTTTGATGCAGGATGCATTTATTCAATACCTGCTCAGAATATGAGTGTAGGTTTTAGTATTCAGAATACCGGCACTTCAATTGACGGTTTTATTGATGAAAAGGAAACTTTGCCGTCAAATGTAAGAGCAGGATTGGCAAAAACTCTTGCACATCTGCCTCTGCAGTTGAATCTGGATTTTTATTTTCCTTTTAAAAAAACAGGGCAAGAGAATTTTTACTGGTCTCTTGGCGGAGAGTTTACAGTATCTGATAACTTGTTTTTAAGATGGGGATATTCATCTGCAGGAAAGTACGAACAATCCGAATTACAGGGCGGAAAAGGAGCTGGAATTTCTTTTGGAATAGGATTACTGCTCAAAAAGTACAGACTTGATTACGGATGGAGATCAAAGGGCATAGCAGGAAATGTAAATGCTTTGACTCTGCATGTGACTTATTAACATTTCCTGTAATTGAATTTTTACAATCACGGACAGCAGCACACCCTTGTTTTTATCAGATTAAGGCTTACATTTACCGGATAATATTCTGATATTATTTATTCTGTTTGATTCTGAAGGCCATAGCTGTTGTCAGTAGTGTGGAGTCATAATAAAAACAAAGATGTTTTTAGTGCTGTTTAACAGTTTATATGTCCTGATTTATTCCTCATTTAAGCCTTTATATAGAATTTTCTTGCTAAAACTTTGGGAAATAGTTACCTTTTAAATTAAGATGTTAGAATGCATGCGTGGTTGCACGGATTGTTTTTCTGAAATAGAATCTGTTTTACCAGTCAGGCGTAAATATGTTTAAAAAATTATTCTTACTGTTTTTGTTGCTCTGTACCTTTTTGTATGCAAAAGAGAATCCGTCAAAAGAGTGGCTGAATTTGCAGAGCGGCAGGATAAGAGTGTTTTTTCATGATAAAGATTTTAACGCGGCAAAAAAGTATTTAAAAATATCCGTTGAAAGTTCAGAAAAAATGGCAAAGAGGCTTGGCGCTTCTTTACCGGAAGAAGTACGGATTGTAATTGCAGGCTCACAGAATGAGTTTGATAAACTTACAGGTGGAGTTATTCCCGAATGGGGCGCAGGCGCTGCAAGGCCGGCGGATAGATTAATAATTGTTAAATCTCCGTCATTTTATGATAGGACGAAAAGTGCGGAAAAGGTGATTACCCATGAACTGAGTCATATTCTGCTGGCATATTTAACAGACAACAGAATTATTGAGAGATGGTTTGATGAGGGGCTTGCCCAGTATCAGTCCGGTGAAGGGGGGATTAACAGTATTGTAAGTATAGGAAGAGCAGTTGTTACAAACAATCTTATTCCCCTTGATAATATTGACTATGTACTGCAGTTTCAGAGAGAAAAAGCCTCTCTTGCGTATGCAGAGTCACGAGCTGCAGTTGATTTTATTGTGAGAACCGGAGGACAGAAGAGTATCCGTAATCTGTTATCAGAAATGTCTGCGGGGAAAAATCTGAATGATGCCATTTATTCGGAAATGAAAATGAATGTGCAGGATTTTCAGAATG
>QNDG01000089.1 GCA_003645915.1 Candidatus Zhuqueibacterota bacterium
GATTTTGGCGGTGAGGTTGAACGCAGCCTTAATCTCGTTGACGGTGCAATACTTCTTGTTGATGCCAGTGAAGGGCCTCTGCCTCAGACCCGTTTTGTTGTTAAAAAAGCCCTGGATAAAAATCTGCCCATTATTCTTGTGATAAATAAAATCGATCGGTCAGACCAGCGTATAGAGCAAGTGGTTAGTGAAGTTTACGATTTGTTTATAGACCTGGATGCTTCTGAAGAACAGATAGATTTTCCGATTCTTTATACTAATGCAAAAACAGGCATTGCTCATTTAGATTTGGAAGACGGCTCAAACAGTCTTCGTCCTTTGTTTGAAACAATTATTGAAAAAATTCCGGGACCCGAAGCAGATGATAATGCAGTTCCGCAGTTTCTGGTTACAAATCTGTTCTATGATTCATATGTAGGGCAGGTGGCAGTTGGCCGCGTTTTTAACGGAACACTGGAGATCGGCAAACAGTACAGTCTTTGCACTGAAAAAGATATTATCAAAGGAATAAAGTTTTCAGCACTTTACACCTTTGAAAATTTAAAAAGAAAAGCTGTTAATAAAGCAGAAGCCGGAGATATTATTGCTCTAGCAGGAGTGGAAAATATTGAGATTGGGGATACTGTCAGCGATCTGGAAAATCCCAAACCCCTTGAACGGATTCATGTGGACGAACCTACACTTTCAATGATTTTTTATGTAAATAAAAGCCCATTTGCAGGGAAAGAAGGTCAATTTCTGACATCCCGTCATATCAGAGAAAGACTGTACAAGGAGACTCTTGGCAATATGGCCATAAATGTAGAAGATACTGAGCGTCCTGACGCTTTTGAGGTTTTTGGCAGAGGGGAACTTCAGATGGCCGTGCTTATTGAGACAATGCGGCGGGAAGGATATGAATTTGCAGTATCAAAACCAAAAGTTGTTACAAAAATTATTAATGGTAAAAAATGTGAACCCGTTGAACATGTATTTATTGATGTACCCGAAGAATTTGTAGGCATTGTTACGGAAAAACTGTCAGTACGTAAAGGCAGGATGATCAACATGGTCAATCACGGACACGGCCGCTATGATCTCGAATTTCTTATTCCTTCACGGGGTCTTATAGGTTTCCGCAGCCAGTTTCTTACTGACACCAAAGGTTCCGGTATAATGAATTCCATTTTAAACGGTTACGAACCCTGGTTCGGCCCAATACCGCAAAGAACAACAGGAGCACTGGTAGCTGACAGAGAAGGCCGTGTAACAAACTACGCAAGCCTTGCTATGGTTGACAGGGGAACTCTGTTTGTTAAAACAGGCACTCAGGTTTATGAGGGAATGATTATAGGAGAACGAAACCGCGTTGGTGATTTGTATGTTAATATTACCAAAGAGAAGAAACTGACAAATATGCGCAGCTCTACATCCGAGGCCACTGTAACTTTAAGACCTCCTACTATGCTGTCACTGGATCAGGCAATTGAATTTATAGCAGAAGATGAACTTGTTGAAGTTACACCACAAAATATAAGGCTTGCAAAAATGATTCGGGAAAGGAAAAAACGGGGGCCAAAAGAATGATCCTCTGAACAAAGGCAACTTTATTAAAATCTAATAATTTTAATTTGAATATCTTGCATTGAACTTTTTCATAAATTAATTCTATAAGCAAAAAACATCCCGACTGACTTACATTACTGACTACTTCTAATCGATCTCCTTTTCTCCAGAACATCCATGCACAAGCTTTCAAGCTCTTCAGCTTTTTTCTGCCAGGAATATGATAATCTTACTTTCGTTGATGCAGCAGTTCCCATTGATAATCGTTTTTCTTTATTAAGGATTAGATTTCTGACTGAATCTTTCATTGCCTGAACATCTCCAGGTGTACAAAGGATACCGTCAACCCCATGCTCAATCACTTCTGCGATCTGTCCTATTTTTGAAGATACAACAGCTTTCCCACATGCCATATATTCAAAAATTTTCACCGGAGAGTAATAAAAAAATCTTAAATCAGGATACGGAGCAAGAACAATATCCATTGCAGAAATATACTTTGGAACCGACTCATGCGGTACATGCCCTGTCAAAATCATTCTGTTAGTCAGATTCTCACTTCGGATGAAATTTTTTAATTCACCAGCCATTGGCCCGCCTGACCCCACCAATAAAAAACTGACATTGTCAAATTCCAGTATTAATCCTTTTATAAGATCAATCAACTGGTCAACACCGTGCCAGTAATGGAATGACCCTACAAATCCGACAACAATCCTGTCCCTTAAATTATATTTCTCTTCCACTTCAGAAGAAGAAATATCCGGATTGAATCTATTAAGATCAGCCCCGTTTGTAATTACTCTTAGCTTTTCCTCCGGTACTCCGCGCTTTACAAAGTATTCCTTTAGAGTATTTGATACACAAAATGCCATATCCGCTTTTTTTACAAAATCTGCCTCTAATTTTTCTGCAAGATGAGGAATGCGGATGTAATCAGGCCCGAAATTGTCAAGCTCATAAACAACCGGGCTGTCAGCCTCTACAATAAAAGGTATATCCATCTTTCTAACATAAATGAGCGGAGAAAAAAGATAAGATTCAAGCCGCGCAATTAAAATATCCGGGGTATCCGTATTTAAAATTTTTTGCTCTTCTATGTAGAATTTGATATTTTTAAAAATCTGGCTGGATTCGTGAAGATAACGGTGTAAATGTGCTTTGAGAATCTGTCTTACGGAATTTGACTTTTCATTCGCTGTTGATTCATCCCCAAGCCGCCAGTATTTCTTAACAAGATGTCCCCTTGTTTCAAGAGCATTCATCAATTCCAGGCCTTTAATGTAAGAACCTATTGATATACCTTCAAGATCGTAGAGATAATTAAAATAATCTATTTTCATTTGCAAATATCTTTATTATGATTTTTTATATGCAACAGCACGCAGATAAACGCCATTACTGCTGTATTGAAAATCTCTGTTTGAAAGCACATTAAAAATATCCGGGCCTGTAAACGGTTTATAAATCCTTCTGACTGCTTTTTTTATAAACTTAGGAAATAATCCCGCAATGAATTTACGTATAGCAGCAATTCCGTTGATACGGGTTATACTTTCCTGTTCCTGCCACCACTCCTCAGTACTTTTCCCAGCTCTACCAATAAATTTAATTTCAAATCCTGCATGTTCCAGAGCTATGGCAAAGGATTTCTCAGAAAAGTGAGACAGATGAGGTATTACAGCATTTCTCTGTGAAATATGATTTTTTACATCTTCCACAGGTACCTCACATACAAACACGGATTCATCTGTCATTAATCTTTTAACATGACTCAGAACACCTGGGATATCTTCCGAATTATAATGCTCAAGAACGTGAGACATTAAAATAAAATCAAATTTTCTGTTGTCCAGATCCGGAATAGGTTTGTCATTAAAAAATCCGTCATAAAGATGTACACCAAGAGAGTTCAGAAAACCCCTGGAATGTTTATCAGGTTCTACAACAAAAAGGGAAACTCCGGGACACAGGTTCTTTACAGCGTGGGATGAAAATCCGTTTCCCCCTCCTATATCCAGAAAAGAATCACCCGGTTTAAACTCCCTGAACATTCTTGCAAGCATTATCTGTGAAAGAGATCTTGTTTCAATTAAAAATCTATCAAAAATTATTGAACCGGATTTTATCCCGTACCTTGCACCTGGTGTCCTGTACAAATTTTTATAATATTTAGATAGCTCCTTCTGCTCCACAGGAGGAGCAACAAATCCGAATCCGCACTTTTTACAAAATACAAGTTCTTTTGATCCGAAAACACCCCTGCTTACATCGGAAACATCTTCATCACTATTTAAATATGGTAAATACTCTTCAACCGTTATACTTGATGAACATATCGGACATATATATTTTTTCATATTTTTTTCTAAAATCTACTCCAATCTGATTACCTTAACCCCTGTAGGCGCATTGGGAGGTGTTATGTCTGAATTGCCCAATGGCCATCTGTAAACAAATTTGACTGCATCGGAAATAACAACTCCGCTTGTGTTATTTGTTATTTTTATTAAGGATTCTTTACCTTTTGAAAACGGGAATATACCTAGACTGTTCCACCTTCCGAAATTGGTTGTCTGATCCACATATATTGTTGTATCCACTCCTGTACCTGCATCATTGATAATAAAAGGAACATGATTTGATAATTGCTGACTTGAAGGATCAGACCCAATATATCCATGCCACTCATAAACTTCATACCTTCCGGCAAGCCCGATTGTCGGGACATAACTTGCTATTTCTTCACCTGTTCCCGGAGCAGCCCATGCAAATCCGTACTTCTGATAAGGGCCGTAATCTCTGTTATCATACACTGCATAAAACTTTCTTCCGTCTGTTGACATAACCCACCCGCCGGTATATGAAGCAGGATCTGACCCTGGAGATGTTTGATTATCTTGATTATTGTCAACCACAATAGGAGTTAAAAAAGTCTTTTTGTTTCTGAATAAAATAATACCGTCACCAAATACTTCATCTTCCGCCCAGTTAGCCTTTGCTGCATCCCCCCATAAAATCAGCGGATTAGTGTCTGTAACTTCTTCTCCGTTATTAAACACAGGATCCTGACCTCCCTGAAACCTGTAATATCTTGAACCTGCAACAGGGTCAAGAGCGGAAAGATCTGATGCAGTTACTGTCTGTTCAACGCCTGAAGCATTTACCACTGACACACCATTATCAAAAAATCTTACCCATACACCGTCTGCATAAGGAGTTGCTGCTACAGGCTTACCCTCTATTTTAAGCATATCTGTTCTCGGATAGCCAAGCTGGCCTTTGGTTTCAAATTCGTCATAAAAATAGATGTTCCCGTGATGACCGATCTGATTTCCTTCATCAACATAAAAATATGAGGATGTTAACAGACAGCTTGTAAAACCATACCTTACTGATCTGTAGTTATTTTTATATGGCGTAACAGGAAAATTTCTGTTGTAAAAGGAGTGTGAAGAATTAAAAAGCATTATTTTGGGTTCTTTTGTGTTGGTCTTTGTATCGTTGTAATTTCTTCTCCACCCCTTCCATGGTCCGTTGTAAATGGGCCAGTCTTCAAAACATGCGCCGTTTATATTAGGCCACAGATCCCATCCTTTTCCGCCGATCTGTACTACAACATATTTAACACCTGGAATCTGGTATTCTCTCTTATGAAAATCCTTAAGCCCCATTTCCCACAATGTTTGAACTGAATCAGCTCCCCACTCCTGACTGTCAGCAACTCCATTGCCGTTTAAATCACCTGTGGTCCTGACATTGTAACCAGGGCCAATCCACCACCAGTCATGAAACACACCGTCGTAAACAGAAAAATCAATATCCTGCTGTAAAAAACGAATAATATAATCAATATATGTCTGCGGACCGTTGCCGTCTCCAAGATCTACCTTGGGACAAAGTGGGGTAATATTCATAATGTGGGCATTATTCCAGATCTCAAATCTGTTACCATTAATATCATGCCAGTACCACTCTTCAGGCAGATCACCGAGAGTATGCCCTCTGTTAAAATCAATAAGACAGTCGCTTGTTGCAAGTAAAATCACAGATGGATTTGCCGCTTTATAATCATAGGCTCTGGCATTACCCGGAGGATATGCAATAATATCAAAATCTTTTAAAATATCAACACATGCTTCTGTCTGGCCGCTGAACGTAAAAATACCAAGCCTTGGGTAAGGTGGATTTAAATCCTGGGCGTTCAGAAGATTGTCCGCATAAGAGGAAACAAATATAAAGGACACAATTAAGAATAAAAAGACTTTATTCCCGTATCTATCTTTAATGTGGCGGTACATAATAAATCACCTCCGATTTATAACGATTTATATAGTTCGACAAATTCTGAGACTTCTTTCCCCCAAGAAAATTTTTGTTCAACCCTTTGCCTTGCATTCTTGCCAAACTCATCTCTTAACTTAACATCCTCAAAAAGTCTTAAAACTGCATTTCTTATATCAGTTGTACTTTTCGGCTCAATAAGTATTCCAGATTCATTATGAATTACTGCTTCAGGAGTTCCGTCAACAGCAGTTGCAATTACAGGAAGCCCTGCTGCCATTGCCTCCAGCACAGCATTGGGAAGCCCCTCATAAAGAGACGGTAGTAAAAAAACATCAAAAGAGTGCAGCAATTTATCAATATCTGTTCTGAAACCCAAAAGATGAAAATTTTTATCAAGGCCTAATTCAGATATCTTCTCTTCAATTTCATTACGTAGAGGGCCGTCACCTGCCAGTACAAAATGTACTGAACTTTCTTTTGAAATCACATCTTTTGCAGCTTCAATCAGATACCTGTGTCCTTTTTGTTCTGTAAATCTCGCTACCGTTCCGAATACAACATCATTCTTTTTAAACCCCAAATCCATTCTCATTACCTCATCTCTGAATGGATAAAACCTGCTGAGATCCACGCCGTAATGAATTGTTATTGTCTTTTCAGAC
>QNDG01000090.1 GCA_003645915.1 Candidatus Zhuqueibacterota bacterium
ACAAGCGGGCCAGACATGTTTATGAAAGAAATGGATTTGTTCAGGAAGGAGTTCTGAAAGAGCACTATTTCTGCAGAGGGCAATTCCATGATTTGATACAGCATGGGATGTTAAGAAAAGATTGGGAAGTAATTAGAAACAAAAAAGGTTAATATGAATATTTTATTATCCAGTGCAGGCAGAAGAAGTTATCTGATTAAATATTTTCGTGATGCCTTGAATGGAAATGGATTTGTTTATGCTTCAAATTCAGAATACTCCGCTGCATTACAGCAAGCTGATGATTATATAATCACTCCTTTGATTAATGATGCCGGTTACATTGAATTTTTACTTAAATTTTGCATAGAGAATGATATATCAGTAATAATACCTTTATTTGACATTGATTTACCTGTACTGTCCAAAGCAAAAGAAAAATTTAGAAGGTTTGGTATAAAAATAATTGTATCAGATTATAAAGTCACACAAATATGCGCTGATAAATGGAAAACCAGGGATTTTTTGGATAAAGTTGGTTTATCTTGTCCTAAAACATATTTAAGTCTTAATGAAGCCAAAAAAGATATAAGGGAATCTCGTTTGAATTTCCCATTGATACTTAAGCCCAGATGGGGTATGGGATCAATAGGAATTTATGTCGCATATTCAGTAGAGGAGCTTGATGTTTTATATGAGAAAGTAGTTAAAGATATATTTAATTCATATTTGGTTTATGAATCATCATCTGACCGTAGTCATTGTGTTATAATTCAGGATAAACTTGATGGCAAAGAGTATGGGCTTGATGTTGTTAATAACCTTAAAGGAGAATATATAACGACATTTGTTAAGGAAAAAATTGCTATGCGGTCGGGTGAGACGGATATGGCGATTACCGTGAATAATTCTATGCTGGAAAATGTCGGCAGGGATATTTCGCATTATTTAAAACATATCGGCAATCTTGATGTTGATTGTATTGTGAATAATAATTATGTATATATTCTGGATATGAATTGCAGGTTGGGAGGAGGGTATCCCTTTTCTCATCTGGCCGGCGCAAATTTACCTGCAGCTATTTTAGAATGGGTCAATGGAAAAGAAGCAGATAAAAAATTTTTAAATATCGAATATGGAATAAAGGGAGTAAAAGATATATTGCCTGTTGAGTTAAAATCGAAACATAGGAAATGAAAATGAAAGAGATAATGGCTAGTATTGTGTGTTTAACATTTAATCATGAAAAATTTATTGCAGAAGCGATTGAAAGTTTTTTAGCACAGAGAACTTCATTTCCTTTTGAGATTATAATTCATGATGATGCTTCCAAAGACAAGACCACGGAAATTGTGAAAAAATATGCAGAGAAATATGCCGGGAAAATTACTGCAATTATCCAACATGAGAATCAATACTCAAAAGGAATAAAGCCTTTTGCAAAATTTGTTATGCCTAGAATCCGTGGAAAATATATAGCATGGTGTGAAGGCGATGATTTCTGGACAGATCCATACAAGCTGCAGAAACAAGTTGAGTTTTTAGAGACTAATAGCGAGTATGTAATATGCTATCATAATGCTGTAGTTATTAACGAACAAAATCAATTAGTCACTAATTCTAAACTGCCGGATTTTTGTAAAAAAGATTTAACAGCAGATGAGTTAAAAATAGGGTCGTGGGTTCTTATGTTAACAGCATGCTTTAGAAATGTAATAAGAGAGTTGCCTGAGGAATTTCATAAAGTAAGGAATGGAGATACATTTTTAACTTCTATATTAGGTAACTATGGCAAAGGAAAGTATATGCCTGATATTAAAAACGCAGTTTATAGGCAGCACGGAAATTCTGTATGGTCGAGTTTATCAATAATTGAAAAGAACACATTTTCCATTAATACTTTTGCATGGTTACACAGATATTATAGCAGGATTGGTGATAAAACATATTCAGATTATTTTGAGCGTATTGTGATTACTTTATTTAAGAGTAGTATAGAAAAATGGTATGATTCCGGCAACGAGAAGATTTGTTCAATATTTTCAAAGTTAATAGATGATAATAAAGATATTATAAATATAAAGACACTGCTGCGTTATCATAAATATATTGGTGAAGCAATCTTTTATAAACTGGCGTTGTTGAATTTTAATCAAAAAAAATACAGCGAAGCAATTTTATATTTCCATGAAATAGCTAAGCTTAATCCCATGGATGCCACTGTTTTTAATAATTTGGGTGTAATATACTACAATACAGGTAAATTGCAGGAAGCTGAAAAAAATTTTAAAAAAGCACTTGATCTTAAGCCCGCATACAGGGAAGCACTTCTGGGTATGGAGAAAATACATAATGTACTTTGATTAGGTGACGTAGATAAATGCGGCAATTACTTTTTAATATGAAATTGGAAGCACTACGATCACACCGGAACAAATTAAAGAGAGGTTTATGGATTATGTCAAATCCTGAAACTGAGAATTTTTTCAATTATTACAATCCTGTAAATATTAATTTCGGATTTAATAAATATTACCTGCTTATTAAAAAGATTGTAAACGGTAATTTTAAGAGAGCCGCCCTTTTTTACGGCAGGGAGTCAATGAAAAAAGCAGGTGTGATTGATAAGATAAAGGAATCACTTGATAAATGTGTGATTAATGAATACGGAGGTATTTTACCGAATCCTCAGGTTTCTGATATTGAAAAATTTGTTTCGACTTGTAAAGAATCTTATGATGTTATTATTGCAGTGGGCGGCGGAAGTGTAATTGATTTTGCAAAGTCTGCGGCATTTCTCCTTCCTCAGAATCAGAGTATCCGGTCTATACTTAAAGATAGACCTGAAAACTTAAAAAACAGTATTCCCTTTATTGCTGTACCTACAACAGCAGGCACAGGAAGCGAAGTAACTCCGTGGGCATCCTTATGGGATGTGACAAAGAAAAAATATTCTTTGTCCCACAAAAAAATGTTTCCTTGTTATGCTGTGCTTGATCCTGCGCTTACAATTTCCCTGCCTGCAAAAGTGACAGCTTATACTGCTTTTGATGCGCTTTCCCACGCATTGGAAGCTTTGTGGTCAAAAAATTCCAATCCTGTTTCAGATGTTTTTGCATTTGAATCGGTCTCTATGTTTGTAAATACTTATGATAAATTAATGGACAATCTGTCCGATCCGGAACTGCGTTCAGGAATGTTAAAAACCAGCCTGTATGCAGGCCTGGCATTTTCAAACACAAAAACAGCAGCAGTTCATTCTGTTTCTTATCCTGTTACAATGCATTTTAATGTGCCTCACGGAGAGGCCTGCGCTTTACTCCTCGGCGAATTTTTGCTGTTTAACAAAGATTATATTGAAAAAAGTAAAGTTGATACACTCTGCAATATTTTCCGTGTAAAGAATTTTTCTGAGCTAAAAGAAAAGCTTGCAAATATGGCTCAAAATGGGGGGCTTGCTGTCAGATTGAGCCACGCGGGAATTGATGCGGATGGTATTGATATAATTGTAAGGGAGGGATTTTCTCCTGACAGGATTTTAAATAATCCGAGAGATGTAACAAAGCAGGATTTATATTTAATTCTTAATAATATATTTTAATTCGGGACAGATTATGAAAAGCAATTTACCTTCAATTTCTCTCTGCATGATAGTGAAAAATGAAGAAAAATTTCTTGCCCAGTGTCTTGAAAGTGTAAAAGATGTTGTTGATGAGATGATCATTGTGGATACCGGCTCAACAGACAAAACAGTTGAGATTGCAGAATCTTTCGGAGCAAAGGTTTTTCATCATCCGTGGCAGAACAGTTTCAGCGAAGCGAGAAATTACGGGCTTCAGTTTGCAACCTGCGACTGGATTCTTCAGCTTGATGCTGACGAGGAACTCAGAGGCGATGATATCCCTGCTGTAAAGAGTGCAGTACAGAACAGAGAAATTGACGCTGTTTATGTTGCATTGATGAACAAAACACCTGTCGGGTGGACCAAGCACTATTCGCCCAGGCTTTTTAAAAGAGGCAGAGCAAAGTTTGTGGGAGATGTACACAATCAATTGGTCTATCCGGGGAAAGATATTAAAACGGAAATTGTTATCTATCATTATGGTTACAATCTCTCCAAAGAGGAGATGGACAAAAAATTTAAGCGTACAGAGAAACTGCTCAGAAAGCAGATGAGCCGTGATAACACGAATCCTTTTAATTACATGAACCTGATGAGAGTGCTGAAGTCTCAGCATAAATATCAGGAGGTGGTCAGCCTCGGTAAAAAGTCTTTTGTTGCAGCAGGACGGAGAATGACTGACCCTATAAGGCAGATGATTGAGTACGATATGATTTGTTCGCTTATTGAACTGGGTAAGTTTTCTGAAGCAGAGAAAAGAGCAAAAAATATATTAAAAAAATTCCCGGATAATCTTGATATAACATACTCTCTCGGGCATTCTCTGATTCTGCAGAAACGATATAAAGAAGCGTTGGATGTTTATAAAAAGTTTCTTGAAATCCATGAGAAAGAAAAGAAAACCCCAGGGTTTTCCTATCTGATAATTGATACTTATACACTGGATCATAAAGTTTGGGCAATTATTGCAGATTGCGAATATGAACTGGAAAATTATGAATCCGGAATCAGGGCTGCGAAAAAAGCCATTGAATTAAGCCCGGACACTGCAGAATATAAAATTGCACTTGCGAGAAATCTTATAAAAGCAGGCAGAAAAGAAGAGTGTAGAATCCTTCTTGACCGCATGGAGCGGGAAAACAACGTTGATGAGGAAACATATTTAAAGTATTTTGCATTGTGCGTAAAGTATCCTGAATTGGGTTCTTCTGCGGATGTTCTTCAGAGGGCAGTGCGGAAATATCCGGATTCGGATAAATTGAAGTCCTATTTACATTCTAAAACCCCGGCAGGGAAGAAAAAGAACGAACCAACAATATCGCTATGCATGATTGTAAAAAACGAGGAGGAATTTCTTGAACAGTGTTTAAAAAGCGTTCAGGATGTTGTTGATGAGATGATAATCGTTGATACAGGATCAACAGACAGGACAGTTGAAATTGCAGAGTCTTTTGGGGCAAAAGTTTTTCATCACGAGTGGCAGGGCAGTTTCAGCGAGGCCAGAAATTACGGGCTTCAGTTTGCAACCTGCGATTGGATATTTCAGCTTGATGCTGACGAGGAACTGGAAAGAGAGGATATTCATCTTGTAAAGAAGGCTGTAAATCAGGATAAATTTGACGCTGTTTATGTTGCTCTGTTAAATGATTCTGTGAACGGCTGGTCAAAGCATTATTTCCAGCGGCTGTTCCGCAGAGGAAAGGCAAGATACGAAGGTATAGTTCATAATCAGCTTATCTGTGAAGGCGAAAGTGCGTGGAGCGAGATAAGGATTTATCATTACGGATACAATCTCTCAGAAGAAAAGATGAAGAAGAAATACCAGCGTACCGAATCTCTGCTTTTAAAACAGATAGAACAGGAAAAAGACAATGCATTTTCTCATCAGAATTATGTGAGAATTCTTGCAGCGCAAAAAAGATACGAAGATGTGCTCAAAGCTGCAGAGAATGCATTCGGTCTTTGTAAAGAGACAATGAATCAGAATAACAGGCAGATGATATCTTTTGATTATTCTGTTGCTCTTTTAAACCTTGATTTACTTGACAGAGCGGAAAACGTGTGCAATGAAATTCTTGAAGAATTTCCTGAAAACCTTGATATAACCTATGCACTGGCAAATGTAAAATTAAAAAAAGGAGAGTACAAAGAAGCAGTAAGCCTTTTTAATAAGTTTCTTAAGATTCTTGAGAAGAAGAGAAAACAGCCGAAATATGAAGGATTGATTATTGAAACATACAGTTATGATCACAGAGCCTGGGCATGTCTTTCAGATGCATACACATTTTTGTCACAATTTGACGATGCTCTTAAATCAGCAGAAAATGCCTTAAAAATAAATCCTGATAATTATGAATATCATGTTATTTATGCAAAAGCTCTTGTTAATATGGGACAGCAGGAAAAGGCTCTGAATTATCTGAAAGAAATTGATAAAAATAAAAAACCAAGTGTTGCATTTTATTCAAAATGGAGCAGTCTGAGCGAAACGCTGCCCCTTGGTGAAAAGCAGGAAATTCTTGAGGCAGGACTTAAAAAACATCCGGATTCTGTTGAGTTGAATTCCCTGTATGCACACCTGTTTGAATCATCAGATCCTGAAAAAGCCGAAACTATCTGGAATAGAGTTTTATCCTTTGACACAGAAAACTGCAATGCAATGCTGCATCTTGCATTTCTGTTTTTACAGGAAAAGCAGAATAATAAGTTTCATGATATTAAGGAAAAGTTTATTAATAAATGCACAAGGCCTGTTTATTTTAAGAAACTGGGAGCATTGTGCATAAAAGCTCAGGATTATGGTACTGCCATAGAAGTGCTTGGAAAGTATCTTGAATTTTTTCCGGAAGACGCAGAAACTCTGGCA
>QNDG01000091.1 GCA_003645915.1 Candidatus Zhuqueibacterota bacterium
AGTTGTACGCCATCTGGGCGCTCCTAATGCCAAAGATGACTCCCGTATGGCAGCAGGAACCATCTGCATCATATCTTCTGTTGTACGCGCAACAACAGGCAGCATCATAATTGCAAGTGCAGCTGCTCCTGAATATGCTGAAAAATGTCCTACAGGAACAACCAGAATTGCATATACAAAAATACCGATTATAATGGACGGTGTGCCCATCAGGATATTTGAAAAAAATCTGACTAATCCTGCCAATTTGGAATCCTGGCCGAATTCACTTAAATATATCCCAGCAAGAACACCTATTGGAACACCAAATACTGTTGCCAGCACTGTTATAATTACAGTTCCCAATATGGCGTTTGCAAGACCTCCTCCGCTCATACCGGGCGGAGTAGGCAGTTCTGTGAAAAACGCCCAGTTCAAGGCAGAAAATCCCCTAAGAAGAACTGTGTACAAAATCCAAGCAAGAATAAAAATGCCCAGCAAGGCAGAAGCCGCAGAAAGAATCGATGCTGTCTTGTTATGGAATTTTCTCCAAAATAGCGATCGCTCTCTCATTGTACACCCATAGATTTTTTTACTCTTCTAAGCCACGTTCTTGACAACACCTGAATAATAATAGTCATTAAGAACAAAACCAATCCCAACTCGATAAGTGCGCTGAGATAAATCGGTTCTGAAGCCTCTGCAAATTCATTTGCCAAAGTAGCTGTAATGCTGTTAGCCGGTGCAAAAAGAGAAGCCGAAATTCTGTGGCTGTTACCAATAACAAAGGTAACTGCCATCGTCTCACCAATGGCACGTCCCAATCCTAAAAAGGCGGCTCCGATAACACCCTGGAACCCGTACTTTACAGTCACTTTGCGGGTAACTTCCCACAGTGTTGATCCCATGCCATGTGCGGATTCTTTAACCACTGACGGCACCATTTGAAAAACATCCCGAACCACAGCAGTAATAAAGGGCAATATCATAAAAGCAAGGATGATTCCCGCGGTAAGCATACCTATTCCTATTGGCGGACCGCTGAACAGACCTATATCACCAAAAATATTTCTCATAAAAGGTTGAACAGTACCAGCCATAAACGGCGCAAATACAAAGAGCCCCCACATCCCATAAATAATACTGGGAACTGCAGCAAGCAGTTCAATTGCCATGCCAATCCACTTACTTATTGATTGAGGCATCAATTCAACTAAAAACATTGCAATTAACAAACTGAGAGGAACAGCTATTACCATAGCAATAAATGTAGACACCAGTGTACCGTAAATGCTGCTGGCCGCTCCGAAAACCTGTCTTACAGGATCCCAGATATTCGAGCAAAAAAAACCAATCCCAAATTTCTTTATAGACAAACTTGAGCTTTGCAGCAGTTCCATAACCAGCGCTGCCATGATTATTAATATCACAACAGCGCTGGCCATAGTTAAAGTTTTAAATAAGGTGTCCAAACTATTCTGAGTACTTGTTTCTTTAAAAATCCTCATTAAATTATCTGTCTCTTCCCATAATGTTTTTACAAACCCAGGCTATTTCCAAACCGGTTTATTATTTGCGGTAATCTCTTTTTTCCATGTACTTTCCACAAGGTCAACAACAGTCTCAGGCATTGGAACATAATCCAGCTCCTTAGCAAGATCTGCACCGTGTTTGTAGCACCAGTCAAAAAATTCCAGTACAGCTTTCGCCTTTGCAGCATCATTCTGTTTTTTATACATTAAAATAAAAGATGCACCACTGATTGGCCATGTTTCATTACCCGGTTGATCTGTCAAAACAAGATAAAACCCAGATGCATTTTCCCAGTCAGCATTGACAGCAGCAGCCTGAAATGACTCAATGGAAGGAGAAACATACTGCCCAGCTTTATTCTGCAGCTTAACATAAGGTATTCTGTTCTGCAAAGCGTAAGCATATTCCACATAGCCAATAGCACCGTCAACTTTTTTAACAAATGTGGCAACACCCTCATTGCCTTTACCTGCAATACTGTTAGCATCAGGCCATCTCAGCGCTTTACCAAACCCCACCTTTTCCTTCCATTCTGCTGAAACTTTTGATAAATAATTGGAAAATATCCATGTAGTACCGGAACCGTCTGCACGATGCACGGTTGTTATTGCTTTATCAGGCAAATCAATACCAGGATTGTTTTCTGCAATTGCAGAATCATTCCATTTCTTAATTTTGCCAAGATACATATCAACAAGATTCCGTGCAGATAGTTTGATTTGTCCGGATTTAAATCCTTTGAGATTAAAAACAGGTACAACACCTCCAATAATCATTGGGAATTGCAGCAGGCCGGCAGCATTCAGCTCCTTCTGCTTTAAAGGTGCATCGGAAGCACCAAAATCTACCGTTTTGGCCTTTATCTGTGCAATACCTCCGCCTGATCCGATTGCCTGATAGTTTAAACGCATTTTTGTCAGTTTTTCGTACTTATGTGCCCACTGGGCATAAACAGGATAAGGAAATGTAGCCCCTGCACCGTTAAGGACATTTATTTTATCAGAAGCTACTGCTACAGATAACAACCCGTTAACTTCTGTCAGAAAAATTAAACATGCTGTTAAGAATGTTCTGATTGTTTTCATTTTTTTCTCCAAAATTAAATTATTGTTCAGAAAATATCTTCAAAAATATAACACACGAATATTAAAACTTCGTTAGCATTGTGTCAATTTTCTGTTAAAAATTGTACTGAAAATTTACGTTAAACGAGTTTCTACTGCTGCCATCTTCAAGAATACGTACATTCGGTGCAATCATCAGGCTTTTGGCAGGAACCAGAACCATACCTGCAATGATGTAATTTTCATTTTCTGCTCCATCATCCAGCCTGTCTGCTCTTCCGAAAATCTGATATCTCTCTGTGATCTTATAAACTGCATATACAGATAAAAGTTTGTTCTGCTTATCTACCGCGCTGTCATCCATAATATTAAGCTCTGCTCCCATTCGTATTTTCTTTACTGAAAATCCTGCCAAAAAACCTATAAGCTGTTTTCTGTATACCGTGCCGTTTTTATAAGGTTCGTATGAAAAAACAACACCTGCATTAAATCCTCGCTTTTTGTCCAGACGCTGCTCTCCGTAACCAATCAGAACAGAGTATTTTTTATATTTATCTGTTTCAGGTTTTTTGTATCCGCCGCCGTTTGTAATCATTGCATTGATAAAACCCTTTTCTGCAAACTTTCTGCTGAAACCAATACCAAGATCAGCAGAACTTGCGAACTTTTCTCTGTCCATTGCTGACTTTTCGATAAATCTGTAACCCCATGTTTTTTCCTGAATCTTAAAAACATTCATTCCCTGCAATCCAAAAATAAATGTTCCTGCATCTGTTTTCCATTTTACAAGAGCATTTTTCAGATAAGCATACAGATTTGTATTCATTCTATCCTTCTGTCTGCCGACATCAAACTGGATTTTAAACCCTATTGCATGCGTAACGCTTTTTGAAAAAGTAAAGTATGCTCTTTTTACTTCAAATCCGTTATGATCAGGTGCATTTTCAGATGTCTGGTATGAATAATCAAAAAATATCAGACTGCTCATTCCCCCTTCTTCGGAAAATGCCAGACCAGAAGTAAGTAAAAAACTTACCGTAACAATGATCCTGAATTTCATAGTTCTCTCCTTCTATTTTTTTATTAAATCAATCACGGTAAAATATAAAATATGTTTGTTAGGATACTGTTAGGAAAGTATTAAAATTCCATTAATTCTCAAAGAGTTTAAATATTAAATTACAAATATGATACTGATACGATGATCATTAAATTAGAAAATTTAACCCTTATGGAGCAGAAATCATTTTAACAGGGATATATAACCATTAAGCATTGTTTTCTTATTATCTTTATATACGATAAAACCCTGACAGGACTGCTTATCATGTCAGGGTTTTTTATAATAATTATTTTACCGGTTTGTTTTAAAAACTGTACTTCACCTTAAAATATGCCATATCGTTTTTATCAAACCTTCCGAACATACCATTGTCACCTGTAAAAATGTTTGCGCCAATGAGCAGCTCAAAGCCGTCTGCAAGGTCGTATGTGATTTTGGGACGGATAAGCGCATCCGAATTGTTCAGGCCGATGTATGAAAAAAGCTCCGCGCGCAGAGTTTCCCGCAAAAAATCCTTGCTAAAAAGTATGGTTGCCATGTTGTCATACTGGTCGTTCACAATAGTCTCATCATAATCCAGTATGACTTTCTGTATAAACTGGCCGCTTACCTTAACGCCCCATAACGTATAATCAAGACCGACTAAATATTGCACATAATTTTTTTCAGTAACTCCTTCTGCGGCATCAGGATCAGCAGAGCTGAAATACTTGCCGTTGTAATAGGCAGACTCTCCTCTTAAGACAACGCCTTTAATGGTTGTACTGAAACTTCCTCCTGCAAGGCCGAGCCTGTGATACTTTGGCATCACTGTCAGACCGGCCTCCTGTGTTACAGGATCAACTGAGCGGAGCATGTGCATTGCAGGATCGTCATCCCACATGTAACCTGCCATAATCTCAAAATCTATTGCTGATGTTAATCCTGAAAATTTGGCAAACACTTCGCTGTTTGACAGTTTATTCTCCACTTCTGATTGTGAATAATCGAACTCAGCATTCGGAGAAAACTGAGGAGCCGGATACCAGATAGAATTCTGATCAGGCATTCTTGTGGGAGTAAATACAGGCACATAAACAAACTCAAAAGTATTGTTTCCAATATAGTAATCTGCCTTGACAGATGTGATTCCCATACGTATCTCGTCAAAATCACGAAGCAGAAACTCGCTTAAATCTTTTGGAGATACCACATCTGTAATAAACACTCCGTCTGCCTTGCCCCATATAATCTGCTGTTTTCCAATGCGCAGATCAAATGTATCAAAATAGAGATCAAGATAAGCCTGACGAAGGCCGTACTCTGTTTCCCGGTTCTGATAATGATACACATAGGGATTAACCTTAAAACCCACCTTGTTTTTTGTCTCTTCAAAATTGAGATTAAACGTATTCTGAATTATTGCGTAATTATAATCTCCTGTTAAAAGCACACCTGTGTAGTTTCTGACATATCCGGAGATATTTGCAGACTGCCCGTAAACCGCTGAAACCGAAACAAGCATTAAAAATAACAGGATGTATGATTTGCATATCTTTTTCATTAAAGGCCTCTCCTCATCATTCTCTCTGTAAATTGCCTGTCAGGGATTGATGTGTCAAGCTTCAGATTTTTTAATTCCATAACAGTTTTGTGATCTTTCTGCACGTTGTGCATCTCCGAATTAGTTATGAGCCAGTAGCCCTTGATATTTTCATACTTTTTAATTGTTAGAGTTTTAAGCAGATCTCCATCTTCATCATAGAACTCTTTTTTCAGCCCGATCCATTTATCCTTTATGATCCATGTTACTGTACGGGAGTACATGTAATCTTCTTCTTTGGGAATACTCTCAACAACATAGCACTGCTCTCCGTTAAATTCTTCTTCCCTGAGAAGTTTATGAGTATCTTCCGAAGGCTGCCTGTCGCCAAGATCATCGTATGTAAAATCCGAACCCATAAAGTAATCGCTCTTACTGTCGCTTGAAATTCTTTTTACCTTTTTAAGAGCAGGCAGATATATCCACTGATCGTCATCTTTGCCTTCCTGATCGTAACTCCAGTTCATAAAAGATGTATTACGAACATCTGCCGGAGAGATAAAGAACATGATCTTCTTTTCAACCTTGCCGTAGTCTTTTACATACTGTTTGATCTCCCGGACTCTTGTGTCGCCTCTGGAATTTATCAATGTCATTGTCAGATCTCCGGTCTGATCCTTTGGCGCAGGTCTGTTGTACACATTTTCAATGATTTTTAAACCTGTAATTTTCTGCTGTGCATTTAGAATACCTGCTGTTGCACACAGCAATATAATCAATGCGGTTTTAATTCTGGCTGAATACATAATTCACCTCTTTCTTATACTTTTTATTTTTTCCTGTTTTTAAAATAGATATTTGACATGTAGAGCAATAAAAACATAATAGTCAATGTGCCTATAAAACTCGTAAACATATTCATTGATACTAAAGCTCCCAAAGCCCTGTTCGGAGGAAATACCGAGAAAACCAGCACAAGAAATCCTGCAATCACAACAACAGCATTAAACAGGATTGCTCTTCCAGAATGAGACATTGCATGCTCGCTTGCAGCAATTTTATCCGTTGTTTCCGAAGCTGCAATTTTGTATCTCTCAATGAAATGTACTGCGTAGTCAATACCGATTCCAATGGCAATACTGGAAAGCAAGGCTGTTGTTGTACTCAGCGGAATATTCAGAAGCCCCATAACTCCGAAGCTTATCACTGCTGTAATCATAATCGGCACAGATCCGATTAAACCTGCCATTATGTTTTTAAACATCAATGCAAGGAGAACAACCACTATTA
>QNDG01000092.1 GCA_003645915.1 Candidatus Zhuqueibacterota bacterium
ATAAATAATCCATATGCTTTCGAAAACAAATCTGCAGCAATGCATTTTAAAAATTTACCTCTCAGGCTGTTTTTATTAATAAACCGATCCTCCCTCTGTTTACTAAATATAACCCTAAAATTAATACTTATCAAGGTTTTCGGTTAACTTAATTTATTTACATATAAATTATCTTAAGATACAGATAGGACTGGATAAATACTTTATAAAATTTTATTATTGGAGCCTTTCGCCGCTTCTTCTGCTGCCTTTGATATTTTTTCCACGGAATCAAGCAATTTGTTAATAAGGTCATTTAAAACAGGTTTGAGATCCTGAGATATCTCTCCGTAGCCTTTAATGTTATCAGGCTTCATATCCTCAAGCATTTCCCATAATCTGGCTGCACCCGCTCTTATTGCCCACACAGGATCTGTCTCTTTTCTTTTACTTATTCCCAGTTTTTTTCTTGCGCTTTTAAGGGCATTTCCTGCAGATTCTATACTTTCCGTAATATCATATAAACCAGAAGAATCAGACCTTTTACATGAATTCGCTTTTAGAAGTGCTAAAAACTTATTCAAAGCATTTTCCATCTCATCAAATCCACTTTTTAAAACACGAATATGATTTTCATTTAAACCTGCTGACATGTCTCCACTTACCGTTTCATAAAAACTTACCCCAAAATTCCTCTTTTCTTAAAATCAAACAATTTTTCCTGCAATATCTTTTCAGCTCTGTTGTAATCAACAATTCCCACAACTCTGTCTGTGCTTCTGTCAATCACAACTATCTGCTTTGTTTTCAGTTTTTCCATCTCTCTTAAAAGATCTGAAATTTTATCATCAGGGTATGCAACCATACACGGCTGTTTTGCAACATCGTGGGCAAGAAAAGATTTCCATGTTTTCTGTACTGTGACAACTGGCTTTAAATCTTCAAATAAAACAACACCTTTAAGGGAATCATTTTTATCAACAACAGGGCAGATAAGATAATCGCTTGATGAAAAAGCATGGAATATATCAGTCAGCTCGTCTGCTTCATTTATCAGAACTGCGTCTGAATCCATTACATCGGCAACATTTATTGATCTTAAAATCATATTATCGTCTGAAGTTGCTGAATTTTCCAAGCTGTCAATATCTTCTGATATTTCCGATTTAAGCACACGATTACCAACAAAACTGATGGCCCATGCACCTATTGGCGCGGTTAAAATTATACTGAGAACTGCTATTGCAAGAATTAATTCCCCCGGGGCTGTGTCCATTCCTGCAGCTTTCATTGCCATCAGAGGAGCTCCTCCAATTGCTGCCTGAACAGTAGCCTTTGGTATATATGATATTACAATAAAAATTCTCTCTTTAATGGAAAAAGGACTTCTTAAAAGGCATGTATATGTGCCTATACTTCGTGCTATCAGTCCGATACCTATTATAGCACTTCCTGCAAGTCCTGCTTTTAATGCAACATGCACATCAACCTGCGCTCCGACAAGAGTAAAAAGCAGAATTTCTGCAAAAACCCACACCTTTGACAGCCTTGAAGAGATTTCATGAGCCATGTATTCGTTGCGTTCAAGAATAATTGTCCCCATTGCCATTACTGCAAGAAGCGCTGCAAAAGGAATAAATTTTTCCATTACAGGTTCCACTGCAACGAGTACAATCGATGCACCTAAGATAATAAGGAGTCTTTTAGTTGCTCTCGGATTAAATCTGTCAAAAAGCCGGTAAAGCAGCAAACCTGCACCAAGGCCAATACCTATACCAAGAAGAATAGAAACAGGTATGGAAGCGAGTTTTAATGCAATGTTGACTTTGGCTCCTGTATAAAAACCAATAAGAACGCTGTAAACAACTATTACAAAAACATCATCAACTGAAGATGCTGCAAGAATCAAAGTGGGAATACCCTGACCTGTCCCCCTTTTTTTCTCAATAAAATGAATCATAAGCGGGACAACAACAGCAGGCGAAACAGCTGCTATTATTGACCCAAGTATTGCAGATTCCATATATGTAAGATTTATAAAATGAGGTGCAACAAATGTTATTGTTACTCCCTCAAAAAAAGCAGGAATTGCAGATAAAAGAAGAGCTCTTGAACCTACCCGTTTTAAAGTCTGTTTGCTAAGCTCAAATCCTGCCCGGAGAAGAATCACTATAAGCGCAATCATACGCAGATCAGACGATACGTCAAGAAGCCCGGGTTTTAACATGTTCAATGCATAAGGCCCCATAATTGTGCCCACAAAAAGCATTCCCACTAAACCCGGTATATTTATCCTGCGTGCAATCCAGTCAACCAGAAGGCTGAAAAGAATAAGTTCTGCAAGTCCAAGTGCCATATAAAATCCTTTAAGTTAAATTAAATCCAATTTTCGGATAAAAAAAATCCTGCCGGAAAAAATCCGTACAGGAGTCATCAGCCCGGAAACGAGCGTTTAAGGGTGAACCCCATACCCTTCAAATCGATATAAAAAGCAAAAACAAATGATAAAAAGCAAGAAAAATATTATAAAACCCGTAAAAACTTTACAACAATAAAGCCAGTTGTTACTAACCTGAATAATTCATAAAACTGAGTATTAAGCTCTAAACCATCACATTAATAAAAACTTAGTTCTAAAATTTGATTTTCTGTAAATTGTTGTAATTAAAGCCATTAGGTGTTTTTTCTGAGTTCTTATGAATAATCCAGACTAAAAAAATATCCGGCTTGTATCTGGTAATGAAACAAGGTCTCGTACCAATTATTTACTTTTTATAAAATTAACATTCAAGTAATGCTATAGTGCCAGTATTCTGATAATGAGAAAATATCCGAAAAAAGTAATTACAATAATACTTAAGACATTAAACCAGATCCCCGCTCTGACCATTTGTCCTATTTTAATTTTATTTGAGCCGAATACAATGGCATTAGGCGGTGTTGCAACGGGCAGCATAAAAGCACAGCTTGCGGAAACTGCCGCAGGTACTGTAAGAAGCAGCGGGTTAAGACCCAATCCTGTTGAAGCTGCATAAAGAACAGGCACAAAAGTAACTGTAGTTGCAGTGTTGCTTGTCAGTTCCGTGAGCAATACCATAACCGCAGTAACAATTCCAACGATAATTAAAACAGGAAGGCTTCCAATGGTTCCAACCCTTGTTCCGATAAACAAACTAACTCCGTTACTCTGAAGCGCTGAGGCGAGACTTAATCCTCCTCCGAAAAGCAAAAGAACACCCCAGGGCAACTTGGATGCGGTATCCCAGTTCATTGTGTATAGTTTCTCTTTTCTGCTGACAGGAATCAAAAAAAGTAAGAGAGCTCCGAAAATCGCAATACCGGAATCCGTAAGACCGGAAAAAGGTTGTACATGTGCAATTGTAATTTTATTTACAAGAGGACGGACTATCCATAAAACAGCAGTAACAGAAAAGATTATAAGCGTATTCCATTCTCCTTTTGACATGGATCCGAGATTTTTATACTCTTCTGCACAAACAGAGCCTGAAAAATTAATTTTTTCATTATTTGTTTTAAAAAGAATTTTGGTTAATACAAACCATACTACAGGAAGTAAAATTAAAACAAGGGGAACGCCAACAAGCATCCATCTTACAAAACTTATTTCCATCCCGGCCTGCTCCTTCAAAAAAGAGGCCAGAAAAAGATTTGGGGGAGTTCCGATAAGAGTCCCTATTCCTCCGATTGATGCGGAATATGCCACACCAAGAAGAAGGGCTGCATTAAAATTATTCTCCTGTCCGGCTTTTTTTTCAATCAATGCAACAACACTTATTGCTATTGGAAGAATCATCATTGTTGTGGCTGTATTTGATACCCACATACTTAAAAAAGCGGTTACACCCATAAATCCACCGATTATTGCAGCAGGCTTTGTTCCCGAATATTTCAACGCAAAAAGAGCTATTCTTTTGTGCAGGTTCCATCTTTCCATTGATTTTGCAATGATAAATCCTCCGAGGAAAAGATATATGAGGTGATGCCCGTAAGGAGCTGCTGCTGCTTTTGCACTTGCAACTCCTGTGAGAGGGAAAAGCAGAAGTGGCAGCAAAGCAGTTGCGTAAATTGAAATTGCCTCTGTCATCCACCAGACTGCCATAAGAATACCTATGGCAGCTGCAGCTCTTCCCGCTGTTGTAAATTCAATTATTTTCCCGGTTTGTTCCTTATATTCTGCAGGTAAAAGATAAAAAACGAGAAGCGCCACAACAGGTCCCAATATTTTCCCTGCTTCAGGTAAATTCGCAAAAGAGACATCTCTTTTCATTTAAATTTCTCCGTTAATATTTACTGATTACAAATCGGGCAGATAAATAAATATAATATTTTTTTATTCTTTTACCATAAAAAATCAAATGCCAGGGGAATTTATTTTTTCTATTGGACAGTACTTTTTTTATATAAAACTTAATACTTAATTTTCTTCCACACAGACGCCTGCAATAATAAAAGTTAAAGAGATATACACCTTTTAAATAATTTAAATGGAATATTTTTATGGATTTGTTATAATCATAAAACTATTTAATGATTTTTGCATGATTACTAATCAGCTTAGCAATGAAGCGGAAAACTGTAAATTTATGATTCGGATTTTATTATAATCAAATTCAAATTAAAGGCTTATTCATAATTCGCAATTTTAAACAGAATATTACATTAAGGGATTAATAAACAACGCTCCCAGGTCTCTTACCTTAAGATTATATACAGCTCCCTTCCCAAAATATTTTTCCATATAATCAATATAATCCTGGACATAATCTGTCTGAATAAACGCCTGAATTGTACCGGCAAAACCTCCCCCGTGTACTCTGCATGCACCACTTCCGGTTCTTCTAATAAAATCTTCACTTAATGCAAGAGCTAAAGACATGCTCTGGTCTTCAACATTGTGAGTTGAATAAATATTCTGAAGGTATTTAAAAGACGAATCTCCCGATTCATTTACAATTTGGAGAAATCGGTCTATATCTTTGCTCCTCAGCGCTTCTACCTGATTTGCTACCCTGTCATTCTCATTTAAAAAATGCAATGCCCTTAATAAAGCTCTGTCGCTTAATGATTCCCTGATTTGATTAAAAGAGGATAAAATTTGATCAATTGAAACTTCCCGCAGAACCTCTTTTCCAAAGAATCGTGCGACCTGCTTCATCTCTCCGGGAATGGAAGCATAATCCTCAGTAAGATCAGCATGATTTCCACCTGTATTTACTATCAGCACACGATAATTGTAATCTGCAAAGTCGAACTGTACTTTTTCCAGTACAGGATTTTCAGGATCTTTGAAATCTATTGTAATAATTCCGCCTACAGAACACGCAGTTTGATCCATTAAGCCGCAGGGTTTTCCGAAATAGACATTCTCTGCATACTGCCCGATTTTCGCCAGAGTTACAGGATCAACAGAATTATCATTAAAAAGCGTGTTTAAAATCGTACCTATCAAAATTTCTATTACTGCTGAAGAGCTTAAACCAGAACCAACAAGAACATCGCTCTGCATGAATCCGATAAACCCACTCGTTTTATATCCAAGTTTTGTAAATTTTGAACAAATTCCCCTGATAAGTGCTGAAGTTGTACCTTGCTCCTCTTTTCTCGGCTCAGAAGTCTGCAGATCAACAATAAACGGTTTTTCATATCCCTGGGAGTACAGAACAATTTCATTGTTATCTGCAGGCACTGCTGCACAAATGGCATCAAGATTAACAGAAGAAGCAATAACTCTTCCACGATTATGATCAGTGTGGTTTCCTCCGACCTCTATTCTTCCCGGAACACTGAATAAAAAGGCATCATCAGCAGTAATAAAAGGGCTGCAACTATTAACAAAATTCAAATATCTTTTTGTCTGATAATCTAAATCGTGCTGTGTACTTCCGTAAATCTGCCCGACAAAATCCTTAAATTTTATGCTTTTAACAAATTGCTTTAATTTTTCCATACTTCACATCCACCCCGTCAAAACCAATTATTCCGTATAAAACTTATAAACAGTCTCGTGTATATAAACTTCACCAGGTAATAAAATTGTGCTTGGAAAATGCTCCATATTGGGAGAATCGGGGAAGTGCTGATCCTCGAGGCAGACTCCGCCGAATTTTGATAAAGCTTTTCCACCTTTGCCGGAAACAGTGCTGTCAAGAAAATTCCCCGTATAAAGATGAATCCCTGGCTTGGTAGTCAACACCTCCATAACAATTCCCGTATCCGGACTTTTAAGTACTGCAGCAAGTTTTAACCTTCCGGAACCATTATTTATAACAAATGTATTATCAAATCCGTTTTCTGTTTCCTTAATAGCATGTTTTAAAACTCTTTCCGAGGAAAAATCAAAAGAAGTTCCTTTAACAGAAAGTATTTCTCCTGTAGGTAAAAGTTCATCATCTGCAGGCAGGTATTTATCAGCA
>QNDG01000093.1 GCA_003645915.1 Candidatus Zhuqueibacterota bacterium
AGCGGTTCCCCTGCAAACACAAGACCTCCCTGAACAACATTTGCCCCTATCCCGCCTATCATTATCATAAGCACAACTAGCCCTATTACAGAAGCAATAAATCCAAGTCCGTTTATTGTCATTGAAGGAATATTCTCCTGAGTAATTGAGATAGTACTTAAATGCATAAAAACATAAGATGTTAAACCTTCTAATTTTTCAAGAAGCGGTTTTGCAAAAAAATTTAATGCAACCATGCTCATAATAAGAACCACTGCTGAATTAACTTCAGGACTCCGTGCAACATCTCCTCGTTTTCTCGCCTCTTCCCGCTTTCGCGGTGTTGCTTTTTCCGTTCTTTCCTGAAATGACTCTTCTGCCATATAAAGACCTCTTAAAACAATTTAATAACAGCAAAAAAGCTGTGTTCAAAATCAACCCACAAACGGCTGAAAATGTGTACAAACAGAGTCATTGTTACTAAAAGTGCAATGAACCCAACTCCGATTCTAAGGGGCAGACCTACAATAAAAATATTCATCTGCGGCACTGTTCTAGCGAGTATCCCCAAAGCTACATTACTGAGTAAAAGTGCAGCTATAACCGGAGCGCCTATCTTAACAGCAGAAACAAACATACCTGATGCAATATTTGTTATTTCTCCGGCTATTCCAGTAGTATGCAGTTGAGTTCCTATTGGAATTGTTGAATAACTGTATGCAATGCCCCTCAATAAAAAATGGTGGCCGCTTATAGTCAGATAAATCAGCATTGCAATCATTGTCTGGAATTCAGCAATTAAAGAAAGTTGGGACTGATATCCAGGATCCATAACTTTTGCAACTCCAAAACCCATTTGGACACCAATAATCTCACCGGCAATCTGAATACCAACAAAAATAAATTTTGTCAGAAAACCGAGGGTTAACCCCACAAGTACTTCTTTTATAATTAACAGGAAAAAGGGCAAAGTTTCTGTAACTCTCGTATTAACAGGCATTTGCACAATTGACATCATAAATATTGTTAAAAGCACTGCTATACCGACCTTTACCTGTTTTGGTATGGTTCTGCTCCCTATTACAGGTAGAAGTGTGACAAATGCAGCCACCCTTGCAAAACAAAGAGTAAAAAGTTCAATATTTTCCCATGCTGTATCCATTAATTCCTCTAATGGGCAATTGTTGAAATCATGGTATATAATTTTATTGTAAATCCCAGAAGCATTCTCAGCATCCACGGCAAAAACACTACAAGTGCACCGGCAACTGCAAGAATTTTGGGAATAAACGTAAGTGTCATTTCATGTATTGATGTTGCTGCCTGGAAAATACCAACACCCAGTCCCACAAGAAGGCCTGCAATTAAAAGAGGCGCAGCAACTATTATTAATGTGTAAAGAGCCTGATACGCAACTGATATTACAAAATCTGTAGTCATTTCAAATTCCTCTAATTAAATCCTGCAACAAGAGACCCTACAATCAAATTCCATCCGTCAACAAGCACAAAAAGTATAAGCTTTAACGGCAATGATATCATCATTGGAGGAAGCATCATCATTCCCATGGACAGCAGGACACTTGATATAACCATATCAAGAACTAAAAACGGAATGTAAATAAGAAACCCTATCTGAAAAGCTATTCTCAGTTCGCTGATTACAAATGCCGGCACAAGCACAAAAAGCGAAATATCTTCTGCATTTTTTGGCTTAGCGCCTTTTGAAAGACTAACCATTAAAGCCAGATCTTTTTCCCTTGTCTGTCTTAACATAAAATCACGTATGGGGACCTCAGCTCTTTTTAATGCTTCTGCCTGAGAAATCTGCCCCTGCATGTAAGGCTGAAAAGCATTATCATTTATCTGTCTGCCTGTAGGAGCCATTATGAACATTGTAAGGAACAGACTCAGTCCCACAATTATCTGATTAGGCGGAGCCTGTTGTGTTGCCAGAGCATGCCTGAGGAATGAAAATACAACAACAAGTCTTGTAAAGGAGGTCATAAGCACAATTATAGCAGGTGCAAGAGAAAGTACAGTAAGTAAAAGTACAATCTGAAGTGTAACTGCCACATCTTTTGGACTATTGGCCTGGCCAACTCCCACTGTCACCTTGGGAAGCACTGTTTGCGAACCGGCAATAGCAGGAATGATTATTACTAAAAGAAGGATAAAAACAGTTATTTTTTTCCGGAGGTCCATTATGATTCCCCCTTTTTGACAAACAAAGAGAGAAGTTTCCCAAAAGAATGATCCGGCTGAACGTCCTGTTTATCCGGTGATTCTCCGGAAGTCTCAACTGTTTTTTCCAGTTCCGCAATTTTGCTGATTGAAGAATCAGAAACCCCTACTACAAACCTTCTTTCTTCTATATCAATAATATAAATCGCTTTTTTAGGACCAAAAAGTTTTGACCCTACAATACTAATCGGAATTGTTCCGGAAATCTGCCCTTTGTTCACAATCCTTTTAAACAACATAGCGAGGAGGTAAACAATTGACAATATTACAGCAAGGGCAACAATTGTTTTTATAACTGCACTGCCGAACCCCGGAGCCTGCGTCTGGTAAATTTTTTCAGGCGAAGAGGAAACAGTGTCAATCTTTGCAAATTCAAGCACTTTTTCCTGAGCCCGGACAAATGCAGCTCCACTTAACAAAAAAATGTATAATCCCCAACGTATCTGTTCTGTTTTCATAACAGCTTCCTGCTGTTTATTGTAAATTCTCCAGTTTTTCATTAGGGCCGACCAGAGCGGAAATCCTTACTCCGAAATTCTGGTCAACCACAACAACCTCTCCTTCGGCAAATTTTTTGTTATTAACATAAACATCTACCGGTTCCCCGGAAAACTTGTTTAGTTCAATAACCGCGCCTGGCCCGATGCTCAAAATATCCTTTACAAGCATCTTTACGCGCCCGAGTTCTACTGCAACAGGCAGTTCCAGATCCATCAGCATACTGATATTGTTCTGTCCGCCTGCGCCGGAATCTTCATTCCCTATTGGGGCAAATTTGCCGGGTTTAACGTCAACTTTGTTTTCCTGAGTGTTTTCAGCGTTACTCACTTGGTCCTCCATTCATCCGGGTAATAACCTTTTTACCTTAACATATTTTCCTTTTTACAAAAAATGACGTCTTCCTAACCCCAATTCCTTCTTTACTATTACATTATTTTTTATTAACTATCTTTCCTGTACGACCGCCTACTGTGATAAATTCTCCGCTGAAAGGAATTACCTCTTCAACTCTGACTGCTGTTTTTGCGCCCTTGGTTCCTGCATGACCTTTGAATCTTAGTCTGTCCTCAACACTTACTTCAATCCTGTCATCAATCTCAGAATCGAGTATAATCACATCGTCTTTTTCAAGAGAAAGAATATCTTTTAATTTCAGATTTGTTTTCCCCAAAATTGCTTTTACAAGGACTTCTGAATTCTTTATTGTATTTTCAGCCTTCAATTTATCTACTTCAGTTTTTTCTTTCAATGTAGGGCCAAGCCAGTTATCAGCTGTCAGTTTCTGAATAATGGGATCAAGAACATAATAGGGGAAACATATGTTAACAGGGAAAGTTGCATTTTTAGCACTTATCTCATGAAACATTACAACTGTTGTTTCACTGGCAGGCGCAATCTGGGCAAATTGTGGATTTTCTTCAAATCCGACAACCTTCATTTTTAAATTTGTCGCTTTTTCCCACGCTTCCGAATAAAGCTGGATAAATCTGTTGATAATTTTACTTGCTACATTCTGTTCAATTGCAGACAATGATCTTACTTCACCTGTATGTTTACCTTCTCCTCCAAACAATCTTTCAATTGTCATTAAAATAAATTCAGGGCTGACTTCTATTATTCCTTTCCCTTTGTAATTTTCAAGTTCAAAAATCCAGATACATCCCGGATTGGACATTGCCATAGTAAATTCCAGAAAAGTAACCTGATCTATAGAAAGGAGATGCACGTCAACCATTGTCCTGAGAAGAGTTGTAAGATATGTGGCAAGTATTCTGGAAAAACCCTCGTGAATTGTTCTCAGGTTTCTCATCTGATCTTTTGTAACTCTGTTGGGATGCTTAAAATCGTAAAGATACGTACTTTCCCTCATCCCCTCTTCAGGAACAACTCTTGCCGGTTTTTTTTCATTGGACACACTGTTTAACAGAGCATCAATTTCTTCCTGTGATAATACTTCTGCCACGATATTACTCCTTATTGAAGTACATATTTCGTGAAATAGACATGAACACCTCTATCGACCCCCAAAATCTCTTGTCCGATTTCCAGTAATTTTTGCCTGACTGCCTCTCTGTTACTCACTATTCCGTACCACTCAAAAGTTTTCTTTCCAAGCTCAGCAATAATTTTATCTTTAAGAATCGGTTCTCTCTCTTTAATAAGATCTTCCATTGTCTTATCTTCAAAAGCATAAACAACAGTAAAAACAAAAAAATGTTTACCATTGGAGTTTGCAGGATTGATTACAAAATCAGCAAGAGTGTACATACCCTGTATGCTTGAAAATTCCGATGAAGACTCACTCTCTGTTGTTTTTTTTGTTGCTTTTTTCTTCTCTTTTTTTACTGCTGTTTTTTTTGCAACAGTACTCGTATCAGAACTCACTTCCGTACTGTCAACAGGTTGGGAAGGCATTAAAAATTTGGTAACCAGAGCATAAGCAACAAATACTTCCAGCACTATTACAACGATTCCTGCAACAATATATATTATTAGTTTATTCTTGGGTTTTGCTGTTTCTTCTGCCATATCATCTCTCTGCTTTTTATTGTTCTGAATTGATATGCACACCTATCCGTATTCTGTTTTAATCAAAAGCAAGCTACATGCCAGCAACACGATTGAACAACATTAGTTTTTCATAGACGCAATATATTGTTTTTCTTGCTTTTACAAATGTAAAAGGACAGCCTTTAAACAGGCTGTCCTAAAATGTTGCTTTTGGGCGGATAAATATTATCTACTTACAGTGTAGTTTCTATCCCTCTGAACCAATACTGTCTTTAAGTACAATAAAAATCTCAACTCTTCTGTTCCTTCTACGGTTCTCAGGAGTAGTGTTCGGTAATAGGGGTTTGTAGGGCCCACACCCCGTAACAGTAAACCTTGTGGGATCAATACCAAGATTGTTGACAAAATATTTAACCACGCTAATTGCCCTTGCAGTTGAAAGTTCCCAGTTAGACCCGAATTTATCTGTAAAAACAGGTATATTGTCCGTATGTCCTTCAACTTTTACATCCTGCGAATAAAAATGAATTAAAAGTCCGAGATCGTCAAGTATTGTATACATTGAGGGATTAAGAGTTGCAGTACCAGGCTCAAATATCAAATCATCGCTAAGTCTGATTTTAAACCCCTCTTTCTTAATTTCAATCTCAACTCCGCTTTCAATATCAAGCTTGAACACTTTCTGCTCAAATTCCTTTATTATCTGCAGAGCCTGTTTCTGATTCTGAGACCGTACAAGACTGTTTTCGCTTTTAGGAATAACCGAAGAACCGTCCTGCTCAAGAAGCACACCGAGAGAGCCTCTCATTGATCCCATTGCCTGACGGAATTTTATCAGCTCTGTAGTGGAGAATGACACTATCAGAATAAAAAACGTACATAAAAGCGTCATCATATCACCATAACTTAACGCCCACTCTCCTCCGCCGCAATCCTCACATTTTTTCTTTCTCTCCGGCATTATTTATTCCCCGCCTTCCTCAAAAGTTCGGTGTTTAGGTGCGATAAATGTTACAAGTTTGTCTCTCAATAGTCTCGGGTTATCTCCAGCCTGAATTGAGCTTATTGCCTCAATAACAAGCTGTTTTATAAGTATCTCCTGTTTGGTCCTTAACTTTAATTTACCTGCAATAGGAATAAACATAAGATTTGCCATCAGAACACCGTAAAAAGTAGTTATCATAGCAGTGGCCATACCGCTTCCAATCTGGGATGGATCGCTTAACTGCTGAAGCATCTGAATAAGACCTATCAAAGTTCCGGCCATACCCATTGCAGGAGCAAATGATCCCAGAGCCTTGAATATTTCCTGCCCTGTTTCGTGTCTGTCTTCGAGACACGAAAGTTCTGTTGTTAAAACATCACGCAGAATATCAGACTCAGTCCCGTCAACCATCATCTGAAGGCCTTTTTTAATAAATTCATCATTAATGTCATTTATCTCCTTTTCAAGAGAAAGAAGACCTTCAACTCTCGCTTTTCTTGCAAGTTCCACCATTTTCTCAATTATTTCATTAACCTGAATCTGTTTATATAAGAACGCATTCTTAGCCACTTTTATTGCTCCCAGAAATTCACTGAGTGGAAAATTAATCAGGCCTGCTGAGAATGTGCCGCCTACAACAATTAATAATGACGGAACATTTATAAAAAAGATTGCTCCG
>QNDG01000094.1 GCA_003645915.1 Candidatus Zhuqueibacterota bacterium
ATTTGCCAGGCACCGGCAGCGTCTCCATTTTTTTGACTTGCAACAGCCCAATCTGCCTGCGATAAAAAAATTCTCCGATATTTCGCATCTTTGGTTTCAATAAAATGCTGAACAGCAGCCATCCCGTAATTAAAAATGGATATTGGAAAATAAACCCAATCATCTTCATCATAGTCAAACACTAATATTACACCTTTGGAATCAAACTTGCCATTATAGTTAATTTTTGGCCTAAAATCAAAATAATAATTTAAGGGATAATCAATATTCAGTTTATCTGAAACACGATGCGGCAGATGGAAATAATCTTCTTTATGTAACATCCTTCTGGTGTAATTTATTAATTTCTTTAATTTCATTTACTGCCTTTGATAATTATATTATAAAGTTTATCCATCTCTTCAGCATTATCATCCCATTTATAATTTTTCTTAATAAAATAGCGTCCTGCCTTACCCATTTTTCTTCTCAGCTCTCTGTCATCCGCTAATTTTATTATTGCTTCTGCCAAAGCTTCAGGATCTCCTTTTTTTACAAGCAGTCCCGTTTTGTTATTAATAACAACCTCCGGCAGTCCGCATACATCCGAAGCAATTACAGGCAGACCACATGCAGAAGCTTCAACTGCTGAAACGCCAAAAGTTTCCTGAAGAGAAGGCAGAATAAACATATCCATTTTATTAAGATATTCCGGAACGTTTTTGTTACTGATATAGCCTGCAAACTCTACATTTTTTTCAATATTTAATGCTTTGCACTGTTTTTTTAATTTGCCCTCAAGGGAACCTTTACCTATAATCAATAATTTTATATTCGGATTGGATCTGACTACAATGGAAAATGCTTTTATCAAAGTTTCATAACCGTAAACAGGCTCCAGATTTTTTACAATACCTGCAACTATTTCATCCCTTACTTCGTGCTGTTTTTCAGATTTGAATCTATGTAAGTCAACTCCAAAGGGGATTGTGTGCAAAGGTTTACTACTGGTAAGATATTTTTTAGTCTCCGCTGTCAACACTCGGCTTGTTGCTGTTACACAATCTGCTTTATTTAAAGAATATTTTAACAGATAACGATGAAATACCGAACGCCTCGGAAAATCAAAAATATCACTTCCCCAAACAGAAATAATGTACGGATGAAAATTTGATAATGCCCCGAAAAATCCATATGAAGATGCATAATGTGCATGAAGTATGTCCGGCGAAATATCCCTGATCAATGCTTTGATTTTTTTAATATAAAAAAAATATCCGGCCTTTTGATAGGTTCTTGCAGACTGGGAAATTTTAACAGGAACATCCATTTTAATTAAATGGACTGAAGCCCCTTTAATATTATGCTTTAAAAATGTTATCAGGTGAACATCATATCCCCTTTTAACAAAAAAACCTGCCCATTTTTGAGTATGTACATTTCTGGCATCAGCGAGAAAACATATCTTCATATCACAAGGTCTTATTTTATTGATTCAAGAATTTTAATAAATTCTTCTTCCACATTCTCTTCACTGTTCGCATTTCCTGAAAATTTAGCAGCATTTATACTCATTCTTTGCCTTTCACCTGGATTTTCTATCATAAAATCAATTGCTTTTGCAATGGCTCCGGAATTTTCAGGTGGAACGAGCATCCCGTTGATTTTATCCTTAACAATATAAGGCAGAGCAGATACATTTGTCACAATCACCGGAAGGCCGTATTTCATTGCTTCAACCACAGACATACCATACCCTTCGTGCAGAGAGGGAAGAACAAAAAAATCTGCCTTCAAATACTGCTTATGCAATTCTTTTTCTGAAAGCGGGCCTAAAAACGACACAAACTCACTTAATTGATTTTCCTTGATATATTTATTTAGCATTTTTACATAATCAGTATCAAAAGTCAGATCTCCGGCAATATTAAGATGATAATCTTTGTTTCTAAGATAATTTAACGATTCTACTAAATAAATTATACCTTTTCTTTTCTGAACTGTTCCAACAAAAAGTATTTCCACTTTTTTATTATTTTTTATTTCCGGGAGTTTGTGATCATTCATTCCGGCACTTATCGGAGGACTGATAATATTTACAGATTTGCCTGTTTTTGATATCTCTTTTATGCTTTTCAAAGTATAAAAGCTTGGTACTATTATAGAATCACAGCATGAAATAAATATTTTTTCAATAATTCTGTCAGCCGCCCTGAACAAAACTGTTTTTCTCTGCCCCCATGTTAAGTGATGAACCGTACCAAGAATTCGATTATTTGTAAACATTTTAACAAACATAAGAAATAAAAATACCCGTGAGTGCAGTCTGCTGTCAATTAATATTATACTATCGCGGAAATTGAACAATTTTACAACATACCATATATTATATAATACTATATTACCTTTCATTATAACCGGAATATCTGTATCAGTTATAACTGCAACCCAATACTGCCTTTTCTTTAAAATATTAACGAGAAGAAAATTATACTTTTCACCACCGGATCTGGGCTCCCCAAAATGGTTTCCGATAAAAATTATTCTGTGTCTACTCTTAATCATACAAAATCTCTTTGCCTGCAGCATCAATCCTGGTCAGCACAACCATAAGTATAATAAAATATATCCCATCATCTAATCTGCCTGACCCTATAATCATACCGCTCTCAAAAAACCCTCTTGCAACTAATCCGGACAACACTGATAAAGCACACAGAATAGCAGATCTGGTTCTATCATCTTTACTATTTCTGTAAATAATAATGCCGCGTATAATTAAAATTAAAAGTAATACATATATACTTATACCTGCTATTAAGCCGATTTCAGATGATATGGTGAGAAACAAATTATGCGCTGCACCGGAAACACTTTTTGCCCTGGCCAATTCTGCAAAGTAATTATTTGGCATTATATACTTATACTTAATTATCTCAAAAGTTGCAGGCCCTGATCCGAAAACCGGATCTTTTTTAATTATTGCTACTGCAGCTTTCCAAAGCCATTCTCTGCCTGTTAATCCATTTGCCAGCCGAAGTAAATTTATCAGGAACTTTGCAATAAACGGCAGCGATGCTACAAAAAGAGCTGATCCTGCAATAAGTATTATCCTGCCAAGTTTAAATGATAAAAACAGTACTGTAAACGAAACAAAAACACTCAACATTGCTGATCTTGAATCGGTCAGCAGAATTACATACAAAAACATCAACAAAACCACAATAAGAACAATTCTCTTTGACCTGTCTATAACAGTCTCTGATTTCATACTCAGAACCCTGCTCAATACAACCGGAGCTGCTACGATAAACGGCATTGCAAAATTATTAGGATTTGAATAAAATGATGCCAGTCTGTCTTTTAACAAATCTGTAGTAATAATACTGCTTAATTTAAATGACAGGATGTCAGGCAAAGCAAGTAAAAAAACAATAACTGAACTTAAAATAAGAACATCTAATAAATATCGTATTCTTTCAAATTTATTTGCAAAATCATACAGAGCAAAAAAAACAAGAAAATACATAACATATCTGCCGGACTCCGTTAAACTGCTGCTTACATTAACAGACTGAATTGAAGAAAGAATACTTGAAAACAGAAATATAAAAACCGAAACAATTACAAATTTGGGTACAGGAACAAATTGGAAGCCCCTGTTTACAAATCGAAAAAGGAAATAAACAATAAAGCAAAGTGTTATAAATAGCAGCAAAGCATCATAAATATCTGCTGTAAAAACAGGCAATATTGGTATTGCTAAAATGAAAGCATATATAATATAATCTGATTTTAGAATAAACAAGAAAAGCCCTGCTATTGCGACAATTGCAAAAGGCAACACAAAAATCCCGTATAAGCCAGCTATAAAAACAAGAGCCAGCACAATAAATAATGTTGCTGAAAACACAACCATATGATCCGGAGCGTATATTGTCTTCATTTTATCTGTTTTTCACAAAACGTGTTAAAAAATATTTTCTTATATCTTCAAGATTAAAAAGGAGAATAAAAACAATAATCAAAAATGCCGATAAAAACAATTCTGAAATTGTTTTAAAAATTAACCTTTCTTCAAATAATAAAACGCTTACATAACCTGACAACAGTATTGAAATAACTGTTATTAAAGACATAATAAATAAATTGCCGGCATGTACTTTGAAATTCAGATAAATTTTCTTTCTCTCTAACATAAAAATCAGCAATGATAAATTAATAAAAATCGATATTGATGTTGCCACTGCTAATCCGTTGTATGAAAACTTCGGTACCAGTATATATGATGAAATTATTTTCACTGCAATGGCAATTGAAGTTGACACTAAGATAATAATTTTATTTCCCAATGAATAATGGATTCTGACAACTATTGCATGAAGCACAAATGCAATCAGACCAAAACTCAGGAACATCAGAATATTTGAGGTCATGAAAGAAGCATTAACATCAAAGGCTCCTCTTTGAAAAACAACTGATACCAGATCCTTTGAGAAAAATATAAAAACCCCTATAATCGGGACCGTAATTATAATTATAATATTGATTGTTTTCTCAATTAACAAATGAAGCTGGTCAAACTTATTATCAGCAACATATTCCGATAATGTCGGGAATATAGCTGAACCCACTGTTATCCCCAGTGCTGCAATAGGTATCTGAAAAAGTGTGTTAGCATAATTTATCGAAGAGATACTTCCTTCAGGCAGTGCAGAATAAAACATCCTGTCAACAACCACATAAAGCTGCCCCAAAATTTCAATCAAAAGTATAACAAACAGTACTTGAAATGCATTAATTAAAGCCGGCTGTGTTAAAGAAAAACTGATTTTCAAACCAATCTTTTTTTCTACTAATATAAAAACAATAAAAGCCTGAATAAAATATCCTGCTACTAACCCGACAGCAATAGCTTTAACCTTTATGGTTCCTGAAAATAAAACAATACTTAGAATAATTATAATATTTAATACTATGGGGGCATACGCCGGGACAAGAAAGTGCTTATTTGCATTTAATACACTTTTAAATAAAGAAAACACTCCCCCGAAAAATACAACTGATGCAGTCATTCTTAGAATATTCACTACCAGTTCTTTATCCCCTGCAGAAAGATCCGGCACAAAAAGTGCAATTACTTTGGGGGCAAAAAGAAACAACAAAAATGATATCAGAAATATAAAACTTACCCAGTATGTAAAAAACCCGCACAAAAAATTCCATGCCCCCTTTGACCCCTTCTCCGCTTTTTCTTTCAAATATGCAGGAATAAAAGTATTCGGAATTGTGTATAGCAAAGTACTTATTAATACAATCGGGAATGTAACTGCAATAAGGTACAAATCATATGAAGAAGTAGCGCCGTAAAATTTTGCAATAATTACTTCTCTTATAAACCCCAGCATTCTGCTGATTAACGCAGCAGAAGACATAATAACAGAAGCTCTTACAATGGATTGTTTTGATAACATATTTAGCAAATTAAACAATTAATTGTTTTTATTTTTCAATAACATAAAAAGTGAGTTTATTTTTTGATATACCTCCGTATTTTTTTCTCTGATTTCAATATATTTTTCAAACATTACTGCATAAAAAAACAAAATTGAAAAACTTAATATCCCCGCAAAAATAACCAGCAATGCCCTTTTAGGTTTGGCCTTTTCAATTGGCAAAACCGCCTCATCAAGAACCTGAATTGTAGGAGTGTCCTTTACTTCCTGTATTTTTGCCTGTTCGTACTGAGGAAGAAGAAATTCCTGTATTGTCTCCTGTATTTTTACTGCCCTGTATAGACGGGCATATTTTAAAGCAAGATCCGGCAGACTGTTCAGGGGCAGAAAAATATCATCTTTTTTATCTGATGATACCTCTTTTCTCTGTCTTCTGTTCATCTCGTTAAATTTACTTTTCAGGGCATTAATTTCATTTTTCAGGCTTATAACTTCAAAGTTAGAGGCGCCGGCATACTGCTCTACTATCTTTAACTCAATTTCCTTTGCTACAATCTGTCCTTCAATCCCTGCTGCAGCGGAAATAGTTGCTGTTATCTGTTCGGGAAGTGCAATAGCACCATATTTATCCTGAAAATCCTTTAACGCATTTTCCGCGCTGTGTAAATCGTCAATATTCTGCAAATATCTTTTTTCAATAAACAATCTTGTGTTTCTGGCTTTATCAGCTTTGAATTGAATATTCCTTATATCAAGATTTTTTACAATATAATCCGTAATGTCTCTTGACAGTTTTCGCGCCTCATTATCTTTAACTTTTGACGGAAAATACGGAGTCTTTGCATAAACTGAAATTGTAATTGTTCCATCTTCGTTAATCTCTGCAGAAACCCTGCGTCTTAGAATTTTTATTGCCTTTTCAATGTTTTTGGCTTTGTATCTCTTTATAA
>QNDG01000095.1 GCA_003645915.1 Candidatus Zhuqueibacterota bacterium
CTGCAAGGCTTCCATCGCTGTTAAATCTTACAGTGCCTTTGTTCCCAGCAAGAGGTGTAATGTCGCCGTCATCAATCTCAATTTCCCATGACCACACATTAGGCAGTTCATCAGTTGAAATGTTTTTAAAATTTAATGATACTGTGTGTGTGTTACCTTTACTGTCATATACAGAAATTGAAGCTGTATGTGTTCCTGACTCACGGCCTTCAAGGGATTCTGTAAAAGCCGGCAGGATCGCTCCGCTTCCGGAAGAGTCGTCATCTAAGAAAGTAAGAGCAATTGATGTCATACTTTCCCCTGATATACTGTCTTCCAGAACAAGCTCACCTTTTGAGTTCAATGACGCTGTTACACCGGAAAACGCGCTGTTAATTGAATCAATAAGATCCTGAACAGTATCTCCCGGGGTGTAAGTATATGTGGCATTTACAACGCTTCCGCCAGGATTAAGTCCTGCGATTCTGATTTTATCACCAGATGTAAGAGAATTTGTAATAAAGTCCAGATCATTAATAGCTGTTGATGTAGAAGTACCTGTAACAGTTGAAGTTGACAGGTTCAGGTTTGTACACGCATTTCCTCCGAGTTTCAGACTTGTACTTGTACCGCCCTGGTCTGTAGTACCTATCTTAATATAGCCGGTTGAATCATCAATTGAGGCTTCAACTTCTCCTGCCAGATCGGAAGAGCCTGAAATAAGCCGGTTAATTTCTGCAACAAGGTTACTTGCAGAGCTGTAAGTTTTGTGCGTCAGGGTAATTGTCTTGGTTACAGTGCTTCCCATATCATCGTCAACTTCAATTGTAAGCGTATCATTAGTGGCGCCAATAGTTAAAGTTGTGGGAGCAGCTGTTGCAAGAACAGAAGCAGCCATACCGTAATCTGCAGTAAAAGTCTGAGCTCTTGCCTGAGAGTCAGAGTCAAGATTACAATAGTAGCTTATTTCAGAAGTTGCCTTTGCAGGAGCCTTTTGTCCGAACGGAAGTACAATGTTTGTAACAGGTCTGCTTGAAGAAATATTTCCGTCGCTGTCTGCCATACGGCCCTGAACAACAAAACCGTTTTTAGGAGATACAAGGCGGCCCTCACCGTCAACTGTGAAATTACCTGCTCTTGTGTAATATTCCTGCTCACCATCGCTTAGTACAAAAAAAGCATCTCCCTGAATGGCCAGATCCGTAACTCTGCCTGTTGTTTCCAGATTTCCCTGCGAAAAATCCGTATCAATGCTTGCAACAGTCATTCCAAGTCCTATCTGATAGGGATTCTTACCGCCAATGGAATCGTGTCCACGCATCGCCTCTTTTAAAGTCTGAGTAAGGCTCTCTTCAAAAGTTACAGTACTTGCCTTGTAACCTATAGTGTTAATGTTTGCAATATTGTTTCCGATCACATCCATCTTAATCTGATGGTTCCTTAAACCTGAAACACCGGAAAAAAGTGATCTCATCATAATATTAGCCCTCCTTTCAAATGCTGCGTCTGTCATTCGGCAGCATCCGGGCCTCCCCTTCCGGGGGCCAGCCCTGTAGTTAAACTATAATTGCACTGTCAATGTTTGTAAAAACATTGTTTTTTAATGATTCATTACCAATTGCCGTAATAACTGTCCGGTTCTGAACATTTACCAGAAAAGCAGACTGATCAAGCAGAATCAGGGATTCCCTGCCGCCCTTTTGCATTAACTGCTGCATACCCTGCTCCAGCCTGTTAAAGCTTGTCTGGTCCAGAGAAATATTTCTGCTTCTTAATCTCTCCTGAGCATGAGCGGAAAATTTTATCTGTGCAGATTCCCTAAGCTTTTCATCAAACACACTTTTAAATGAACTGCCTGCAGCCGGACTTTTGCCGGGCGGATGAATTTTGCCTGATCCCGGCTGAACCGGAACAGTATGCTGAATCCTGTTTAAAGGATAACTCATACGCTCCTCCTGATATTAAATATCACTGCTGGTGTCACCATTGTAAACCCCGATAATATCCGATGGATTAATTGCCAGATTACCCATATAAAGAACCGGAGTACCTCCTGCAAACTTGACACTGCTTATTCTGCCTTTGACTTTAACAGACAAGGTAGTTTCATTGCCAGTATCATCCTTTTGCTTGACAACGACTTTATAAGCACCTTCAGCAGCTTCATTTCCCTCAGAATCAAGTCCGTCCCAAACAAACTCATGAGAACCTGCAGGAACTTCACCTCCTTCAACAGTAGTCACAAGATCTCCGTCCTGATTGTAAATTTCAAAAAACACATTCCCTTTCTGTTTAGTGTCATATTCAACAACAGAACTTCCACTGCTGTCCCTGTAAATCTGATCAGTGTCAACTTCAACAACTTTACCTATAAGCTGGGTCATAAGAGCATTATGAACCGAGAGTGTGAGATCATTATTCTGACCCATTAAATCATTCAGATTCTGCATCTGTTCGAGAGAACTGAATTGTGCAAGCTGAGCAATAAATTCAGTATTATCCATGGGCTGAAGAGGATCCTGATTTTTCAGCTGGGTTACAAGAAGCCGCAGGAAAGAATCTTTACCCATAATTTCAGAATTTCCTCCTGCTGCCTGTAGAAGACTGCTCTGCTGAACATTTGTAGCGCCATTAACAATCACTTAAACATCACCTCCTTTTAACAAATTTATATTACAATCTCCATTGAATTATATCCAAAATCCCTTGCAGAATAATTTTTGCTTTGATCATTATCTGCAGAATTGTGATAGTTTTTATCCGCAATATTTCTTTCATGCCTGTATTTATGATAAACCTGCCCTCTTGTAAATTCTTCCTGTGATTCATGATGTCCGGTATTATGTGAATTGATATCCACTAAAACCTGTTTAAGATCAACTCCGTTTTTAGCAACAACACTTTTCATTTCGTCAGATGCAGCTTCAATAATCTCTTTTGTCTCTTTATTCTCCACCAGCAGCCGCGCATCAATTCCGTGTTTTGTTTGTGTAATCTCTATCAGGATTTTACCAAGAGATTTGGGATGAAGGATTACAGTTAATTTTGCTCTGTTTTTATCCTTCATATCAAGAAAAGTCTGAGCCATATTATCTGCAAAATTTTTATCTGCGGGAATATGCCTGTCAGTATCATTTACAATATTTGTTTTTTCCGTAACATCGAACCGGGCAGCTTTACCTGAAATATTTTCAGTGGTATGGATTTCTGTCTTTTGTGCAGTACTCTGTTTTTTAAATTCGCTCCTGTTTCCGGTCTCTGAATTATTATCCGTAGGATTGATTTTTTTCGTTACCTCAGTATTTTTATCATCAACACGCATTTCAACATTCTTATCAGCAGAAGTCCTGACTTCTTTGCCATGTTTGAAGTTCTCTTTAACAGGACCTGAACTAATCACACTTACATAATCTTCTTTAACGGGAATTTTATTGTCTTGTACAGCTCCCTTTGACTCATTTTCTGTAAAATCAAAAGAATCCCGGGAAAATCCGGACACAACCTTATGTTCTTTGGGAGAAATATTTTTTATGTTTCTAAAATCGACTGGCTGCTTTTCTGCTTTGATATTCTGTTTATCTGTCATTATAAACTCAAATTGCTCTGATTTTTCTTCTGCTGTTGGTCCTGCTTTATACTTGTCAATTTTTGCTTCATTCGGCATACGATTACCGGAGACATCTATTTTATCAGGAATATTCTTATTTCTTACTAAATTGTTGTTTACCCCTGTTTGTGTTTCTGACTGTGATACAAACTGTTTACTCCCTGTTTTTACAGGATTCTCAACCTTTTGATCAGCATAATCAAAGCCTGTATCCTGTTCAGCTCCGGAACCTTTATCTGCATTTATCCCATGCCCGTTTTTTGTTTTAATGTTTTTGGCGGAATCAACATAATTTCCATTCGGTTGATCTGTTTTTACCTGTAACCCTCTTCCCTGTACTGTATTCTTTTTGCCCTGCGCTCCTTTATTAAAAGATTCCGATTTATGAGCCTTTGCAGAAGGAATACTTTTTTCTTGCGGATATTTTTCCACTGCCTTGTTCGGACTTTGCTTTCTTCCGATAGAGCTGAACTTAACCGGTATCTGTGTATTATTGCTTCCAGCAGCAGAATTTCCAATAGAATCAGCATTTTTTTCCGGAACCGGATGAAAGACTACCAGAGCCTCGCCAAATACAGGAAACACATTCTGCATAATCTTTTTGTTTTTATTATCCGGTTTGTTTTTACTAATTGTCCCTATATCAATAAGAATTTCCGCCCTGCTGTTTTCTTTGGTTATCACAGGACTATTCGTATCATCTAAAAATCCGGTAATATGCATGTTGCTTTGCCGGCTAAATTTTGTTCCATTGCTTTTTGACAGCGAAAAAATGCTTGTTAAAACCTTGCTGAACGGAACACCGGACATGTTTTTCCCATCCTGGCCAGCTGCAATTGAATGGATATTTTTTTTATTACCAAAAAACATTGAAAACATAAAATTTTTATTTGATACCTGCGGATTCATTTTATTTTCCACCCATTTTTCTGGTTATTCGCGCTGCCAGTTGAGGATCAAAACTGGCAATTATTTTGGCCGCGTTTCTTTGTCTCATTTTAAAAAGAATATTAATTATTTCGTCATCTTTTAATTTTGCAAGAACAGGAGCAGCCTGTTCCGGCCGCATAGATTCATATATTTTTGCAAGTTTTTTTATTCCTACGCCATTGGAAGCAAGTTGCTGCTGCCGCATAACTTCTTCAATTGAATCTTTTTTTGCATCACGTCTTTTGTAATATTTTACCACTTCCTGAGCCACTATGTCTGCCACATTCTTTTTATAGTCTTCAAGCTGCTTTTTCCATTGATCTCTCTCTACCGACAATTTATTTATCTGTCTGTTTAACGAGTCCTGTACAAGAGTCAGTTCTCTTATCTGAGCAAGATTTTCATCCTCTTTTTTTGCCTGAAGTTTCAGTATCTCAAGGTATTCCTTAAGTTTCTGCCGCTTATATTCCTCCCACTCCTTCTTCCTTTTTTCAATATCGTTTTCAGGTAAATAAAGTGAATCATTTTCTGAAAATGACGTATCCGACAGTACTGTTTTTACATCACTTGAATCACCTGCACCGATTGATCCGGAACTGTCTGCAGGCATTTGGTTCTGTGCAAAGTCTGTCTCATCTATTGGTTTCTCAGGCGCTGATTTAATCACAAAAAACCAAACACTGAAAATTGCCACAAAAAAACTTATTGAAACAAATATTACTATACCAAAAACTTTCCCCATGTTGCCCTGCTCTTTTCCGGTAAGATCTTTAAGTTCTAAATATTTTTTTTGATAATCTTTCATATCATCTGCCTGTTGAAATCTTGCTGTCAACTGTTGATATTATTTTCTCCGGTAAAATATTCCTTTCACCTACAAGTTTCTCATATTCAGCCTTAAGATTATCTAATTCATTTTGCAATGAAATAAGTTTTGTCTGTTTCTGCTCAACATCTTTTTTTATTCTTGTATATTGAGTAGCAGCAATATGGGTCTCAACAATTCTTCTTCGCAGAAGATTGATCTGTTGAATAATCTGCTCGGTTGTAAGAGTATCCTTAATCAATGTGTGTTGGTTTACAGAATCCTGTACAGCAAAAGAGCTGTCTGTTAAAACGGAATCCCTATTAACAGCAATTTCCGCTGATGAGCTCCAGTTAGCAGGCATGCTTGTAACTACACTCTTACTTTTTCCCACACCTACACTGACTGCTATAAAAATAAACAGAAAAGAAAGTACAAAGAATGCAGCCACTGCAAGTATTAGCGTACTGTTGTCTCTTTTTTGAATGTGGACATTCATTTTTTCACTGTCTGTGCTCATTCTCAGCTAATTCCCTCTCTTGCTACTTTTATGGCACTGATTTCATCAAGAAAATTTTGTTCCTTACGCAAGGCATCTCTCTGATAGTCTGTAAATTCACGTTCTTTCAGCTTCTCAAGTATTTTTTTATCTTTCACAACACTGATTAGTTCTTCTCTTTTAACTTTTGCCTGCTCCTCTTTTATCTTAATATTCTGTTTCTGCATTCTCATATCTTCTGTAAGCTTTTCTATATATTTAATAAAAAGCCCGGCTTCAGAAGCTGTAATAGGGCCATCTTTCTTTTTTTTGTCGTATTCCTTTTTGTAATCGGAAATTTTCTTTATTAATTCTTCAAGTTTCTTTCTTTCCAGAGAAAGCTGATGTTCTGCTTCGGCAAGTTCAATCATTTTCTTCTTTTCCATACTCTCTTTTACATCAATAACTTTCTGCAATTTAAAAGAAAACTTTTTCATGTTACCCGGTCTCCACTATTGACATCAAAGATTCAATTGTAGTTTCCA
>QNDG01000096.1 GCA_003645915.1 Candidatus Zhuqueibacterota bacterium
AAAAAAAAGAAAAATTTATAAAAAGACTTGGGAAAAAGAATGTCTGTGCAGTTGGAAATGGATTTAATGACAACCTTATGGTAAAAAATGCTGCTCTCGGCATTTCCGTAATTCAGGAAGAAGGTGCTTCTTCTGTAACTATTCTTAATTCCCATATAATCTGTAAATCCGTGTTGGATGCACTGGAGCTTCTTGAAAATCCCAAGAGAATTTCTGCTACTTTAAGGAGATAACACAGCAAACCGGACGGATTTAAAAATACTGCCCCGGCTTGCTGATTTGGGGAAATTGACTCTTTACTTTGTGGGCAATTATTTATATATTTTCCATTAACCGGAAGATCAACAGATTCATGTTTAAAAGTATGAACCGATGCTGAATTCGTCAAATAAAAACAGTATGTTGCAATTAAACCGGGAAAAACGGAAAGTCGAATCATGACCAGACTGGTTGTTATTTTCACAATGTCAGTACTTACATTTTTAAAAGCATCTGTATTCCAGGACAGTTCTTCAGTCTCACTGGATTCTTCTGGAAAAAATACAAGGTTCCTGCTTCCTGACAGTGTTACTCAGGTTACTGTTCCTGCCGGCAAATTTGCATTTGCTGATTCCGTAATACTGTATGATCCGGGAGCTCCGGGCAGGGAAACCGGCGATGAACCGGATAAAAAATATCAGAAGCCTGAAAATGCCCTGGGATTACCTGACATGCAAAGCGATTCGGGGTTTGTATCTCTTGGCAGAGGCGGAACTATAATATTAAAATTCAGCGATAACTGTATAATTGATAAACCGGGGCCGGATCTGAGCATATTTATGAAAGCGGAAAAATCTGAATCTGCCAAGGTATGGGTAAGCCGGAAAGGCAGGTTCTACCAGTTTGCAGGAATTGTTGACAGCAAAAATACATTGATTGATCTTGAAGGAAAAGTATCCGACGGAATTTATCAATTTGTAAAAATCCGCGACGCATCGGAGAACAGTCCTGACACCTCTGGTGCGCTGGGAATAGACATTGATGCTGTATGTGCATTAAACAGCATGATAATAAAAACAATTCCCGGAGATTCTCTGTTCTCCCCTTTCGGCTCAACAATAAAAGACACAACCTGTACCGGGCTGAGAGAAGTAGTCGGTTTGATTAAAAGCCATACTTTCGTCCGCGTTATTATACAGTCTTTTTCTGACAGCAGAGGGACAGATGAATTTAAACTTATGCTTACCCAACAACAGGCTGCTGCTTTGCGCGATTACTTTGTCGATGACAGGGAAGTTACAAATGCTGTATTTGAAATAATGGGTATGGGTAAACAATCTCCTGTTGCATCAGGCGACAGTGATTATGCCCGGCAGAAAAACAGACGAATAAAAATCCTTATTTATCCGGAGAAATAAAAATGCAAAATCCTCTGCCTGATAAATTATACCATTCAAGAGTCCGGCCAAGAAAACCCGATTTAAGGGGCGATTACTTCAGAGACCAGACTGCAATTATTCATTCGACCCCCTTCAGAAGGTTAAAACATAAAACTCAGGTATTTTTCTCTCCAAAAAATGATCACATCTGCACCAGGATTGAACACGTTCTTCACGTATCAACTATTGCAACTACGATATGCAAAGGCCTGGGTCTTGATATTGAACTTGCACAAGCCATAGCTCTCGGGCATGATCTGGGGCACGCACCATTTGGGCACATCGGTGAAAAAGTACTGAATGAGCTTAATAAAGACACCGGCGGTTTTATTCATGAAGTCCACAGTCTCCGGGTAGTTGATAAAATTGCACATGACGGAAAAGGCTTAAATCTTACGTATGCGGTAAGGGACGGAATTGTCTCTCACTGCGGCGAACATTTTACACAAAAAATCAAACCCCTTGACAAAGAAAAAAATCTTGATGAGATAACCGAAAGACAGAAAGCTCCTCTTACTTACGAAGGATGCGTTGTCAGAGTTTCCGACTCTATAGCGTATCTTGGAAGAGATATTGAAGATGCAGTAACTGCAGGGCTGATTAAAATTACAGATGTACCTACTGACATAAGAAAAAATCTCGGCACAACAAACGGTGAGATTATTGACACCCTTGTTAAGGATGTTGTTGATACTTCTGCCGGATGTGATTCAATTTGTTTTTCACTGGAAAAATTTGACATAATAAGAAGGCTTAAGGATTTTAACTATTCCAATATTTACAACCATGAACTGCTTTTAAGAAGCGATCTGACAATTTCAAATCTTTTAAAGCATCTTTACAATCATCTGACGGAAATATTTGAAAAGTACAGGTTTGATTTTGAAGCATACTTAAAATCCGTTAATATGCTTGACAGAAATTTCGGGCTTTATCTGTCAACAAGAAAAAACCTTTACATTAAAGAGACAGAAAAACAAAAATGTGTAACTGATTTTGTAGCAGGCATGACAGACTCTTTTGCTTTGGAATCTGCAAAAGAAATTATGTTTCCAAAACCCATGGAAATCTTATAAAACAACAAATTAACTTTGCAGAATGAAAAACTGATTGTACGGGAGTAATGATGCAGACAAATAAAAGAAATACAATTGCAGTTATCCTTGCTGCAGGCAAAGGTACAAGGATGAAATCCGATCTTCCCAAGGTGCTTCATCCCCTGCTTGGTAAACCTTTGATTCACTATGTTACAAAAGCTGTAATGGACGCCGGTGTGGATGACATCTATTTAATAATCGGTTATAAAGCGGAACTTGTTAAAAACAGTCTCGGCAATAAATATCATTATGTTGAACAAAAACAGCAGCTCGGAACTGGTCACGCCCTTATGATGGCTGCTGAGCAATTAAAAAACTTTGCAGGAGATGTTCTTGTGCTTGTGGGAGACGCTCCGTTTCTGACTCCTGTGGTGATAAAAAACCTGATTGATAAACATCAGAAAGAGGGCGCATCCTGTACAATGATGACTGCAATTATAGATCCTCCGCCTCCATACGGAAGGATCGTAAGAGATAATGGGGGAAACGTAGTTCGTATAGTAGAAGACAGAGATGCAACTGAAGAACAGAAAAGAATAACAGAAGTTAATACGTCTCATTATTGTTTCAGATCGGAAGATGTATTCCCTCTTCGTGGCAAAATAGAAAACAGCAATGATCAGAAAGAGTACTATCTTACTGATATTGTTGAACTCCTAACAAAAAACAAATTTCCTGTAATCACAATTCCTGAAGATGATCCGGATATTTTAAAGGGGATAAATTCTCAGGAAGATCTGCGGACATCCGTGAAAAAGCTCAAAAACGATGTAATTAATTTTCATATGTCCAACGGAGTACTTTTTCCTTATCCTGATTTGGTTTATATTGAAACAGATATAAAAATCGGTAAGCATACGATCATTCATCCGTTTTCATATATTTCCGGAAAAACGACAATCGGGACATCATGCGAGATAGGACCCTTTGTTACAATAAAAAATGCAGCAATTGGTAATAATTGCCACATTAATAACAAATCAGTGATAGATGAAATTGCTAACGATGATATGCAAACCTGAACCAGACTGCATAAAGCAGGTTTTTATCGCTTCTAATTACTCTGCATTACTGATTATATCAATAACCTCTGCAGGAGAATCCGCGCTGACGATCCGGCTGCGAAATTCTGCGCTGCTTGTTACTCTTGCAATCTGAGCCAGTAATTTTACATTTGCAGTTGCTGCTGTTTCCGGTGCAAGAAGAAGAAAAAATATCTTTGAAGGTTCGCCGTCAACTGACTCAAAATCTATCCCTTGTTTTGATATACCCAAAGCCATTACAATTTCGGAAACCGAATCGGTTTTTGCATGAGGAATTGCAATGCCATGTTCAAGGCCGGTACTCATCATCTCTTCTCTCGCCATTACTGCCCTTAATGCCTCTTCTTTATCTCGTATTCTGCCTGATTTATCAGCCAGTTCAATTAGCTCATTTATAATATCCTTCTTCTGTGTCCCTTTAAAACCGATAAGAACATTGTCTTCCTTTAACATTTCCGAAAGACGCATAATAAAATCCTCCTAACTAACTTTAAATAGAATTATAAATCTGCTCAACCTTATCCGGATCTTTTACAATTAAAACAGAACATTGAGCCTTTCGCAATATCAGCTCAGTTTCATCATGGAATGAATCACTCCTGGACGTAAATTCTTCAAGCTCGCCAAGTACAACAAGATCAATGTCAAGACTTTTAATATAATCCGTAACAACTTTATTTACAACTCCCTTTTCAAGTTTTATTTCGGTATTTATTCCTTTTTCCTTAGCAAGTTCCGAAATATAATGCAGATATCTCTTTCCGTCCTGTACAAGATCGTGTTCATAATCCATTTCTTCGGCTTTAATAAAAATATTCGCCTTTAAAAGCTCCTTAAGAATGCTTTCATTCACAACATACATTGCATAAAGCTCAGCTCCAAAATTTTTTGCAAGCACAATAGCATACTGAGCTGCTGTAATACACTCTTCGGAACCATCAACATAAATCAATATTTTTTTGACTGGTTTAATTAAATCCATTACCCGCACCTCTTTTCTTTTCAAGCCTTTCTTTAATTAGCTTTAAAATCGCAAAGGTTTCTCTTTCAGCCTCTTCCAGCGTACTTTCAATATATGCAATGGACTCTTCATAATCAGGGATTGCTATTTTTTCTAAAGCATTTACTCTTCTTATTGTTTTTTTTACCTCTCTTGCAAGACGCATAAGAGACATTCGCATCTCTGCAAGAGTGCCCAGATCCTGCATCACTTTTTTAAATTTATTTATTGTTTCATCTGCCCATACCGAAGTATTGCCAGCGCTGTAATAAGGCTTTTTATCATTAATTACAAGCTTTACCTGAGGCAGATTCACTCCCATAACCCTTCTCATACCAATGTCAAGACTTGTATCAATTGTTACGCTGAAAGCAATATCTTTTAGAGAATTCTTACCCATGGCAAGGATTGCATTGTCAAGGGCTTTATATGATTCTTCAAGTTCTTTCTCAACTTTTTCCTGAATATCAGCTGCTTTATCCACAAGACCGAGAAGCTCAACAATTAAAATCTGCTTTTTCTGATCAAGAAGATTGTACCCCTCCTGAGCAAAAGAAAGATTTCTTTTAAGTTTTAATAAATTCGTCTTTGTTGGTACTACATTGTATCTTGCCATAATACTGTCTTATTTATTTGATGTGTTGCAGCAGATATTTTTTATTCTTTCGATAATTACATGCGGCTCTGCCGGCTTTTTAATAAATCCGTTAATACCAAGCTGCTTTATTGCATCAATATCCACCCTGTTGTTAATTACACTTAATATTAAAAGAGGAACATCCTTTGTAAACGGCATTCTTTTTAAGATCCTGGCAGCATTTAAACCGTCTTTGCTTCTTATTGCAGGTTCAAGGATTATAAGAGAAAGCTGATGAGCTTTTGCATACCTGACGCCTTCGCTTCCTGAAGTGGCGATTATAGGCATATAACCCTCTGACGTGAGAGCATGTTCAAGCGGGAACGTAATATTTCTGTCATCGTCAATTACCAGAATAATTGCTTTATCTGCAGGAGATGAAATCTTTTCCCCGAGAAGAGTGTTTAAATACTGAGTGCATTCTGCACTAAAAGAATCTCTGGGATAGATATGCTTAAACCCTGCATACTGAGCATACATTATTTTTTCTTCTGACATATCATCTGACAGCAGGATAAAAACAGGAAGGTTCTTTCCGTTTTCTTCTGCAAGCTTCTGCAGATGTCTTGTAAACTCCCACAAGTCAATATCTTTAAATTTATTATCAACAAGAATTATTTTCCATGGATATTCAAAAATCTTAACATTACACTCTTTTAAATCATTAAATCTGACAAGAGAATAGTTATCCTTATCAATGGCCTGTGAAATTTTAACAAAATAATCATTATCGTCACATAGAAAAGGAACCGGGAATTTTACCTTTTTTTCTCCTGTTCCGTCTTTTGCTTTTAATCCTTTTCCCGAATCTTTTTTATGCCCATGTTCATGCCACAACTTTTCAAGATATTCATAAATAATTTCCTGCTCTTTTTCCGGAAGTTTACCAAAATGGAATTCAACCTTTTTCTCGCCGCTGCTGGAATATTTTCCCGGAACAGATATTTCATTATCTCCGAAATCGAGATGAATGCGTTCATACTTGGATAAAGTCGGCAGAGTATCGACTATAAGACGATCCTCAAAAACCACTCCTTTTACACTGACCAACTTTACATCTGCTCTTATCTCTTCTTTAAAAAGAGGTATTTTTACCCACAAAGGATTTTCAATACTTGGCCTGCTTGTAAACCCTTC